>JAHJZL010000012.1 GCA_018826405.1 Patescibacteria group bacterium | reverse complement strand
GCGCTTCCCCAGTTCCAGGAGGTCTTCTCCTGGCAGTGGAATAATCGGCTTCATGGCTTTTCCTTTCAAGGTTCAGAGCCACACGTTAATACCGTGAGCTAGTTGCTGATTATTCAGCTCAAGCGAACCTTAGCAGAAAATAGATTTGAGGGGTAGTAAATAGGTTTGCGGACCATATACCCGATGCCTCCCTTCCCGGACTACCAATAGCCTCTTCATTTAGGCTATATAGATACAAATGAAAACCGCTCCAGTCATCGTTGCTGGAGCGATTGTATTTAGCCGGATCAGATCAGACGTGGCGGCCGTCGAGGAAGCTATTAGAACACTACTTCTTGTGCCCGACGAACCGAACCAGATTTGAATTGCCAACTGCCCTATCTTTATAGGTCTCTCCGGATTCATCCAAAATGGACGGTTCGAAATCTTCTAAGAATTCCTTAAGGGAGTCTGCGCTGAAATATCGCTTCTTTATTCCGTCGACAAGGAAATAATCATCTTCTATCTTCTCCCCCTTTCCGTACTCTGAGTCATGTACAGAGTTGAGTAAGAGCGTAAGAACTCCTCCAGGCTTCAGGACACGCGCAAGTTCTTTCATGAGAGCTTTTGTCTCCTCTGACGAGAAATAGTGAGCAGCAAGGTGAGAGTGAACTACATCGAATTCCTTATCTTTAAAAGGTAGGAGCTCTGTTAGATCTGCTTGTAGAAACTGGACCTTTTCACTTAATTCGTCAGGTGTCTTCTCGACTGCTTTCTGGATTCCCTCGGGAGCGAAATCAATACCCACAACCTCGTACCCTTTTCCCGCGAAGAATCGAGAATCCTGACCCTGGCCACACCCAGCATCAAGAATCCTTCCTTCTGCTGGGAAGTATTCAATTACGGACTCAGCAAACATTGTTGGCTTATCGATCCACTCTGCTGTCGCATATTTTTCGTGCGCGTCTCCCCAATATTCTTTAGAATTTCTTTCCATGTATTTTAATTATGACATGGAGACGGGCTGCGATGTTGGGTCTGGTACCGGAGTAGCTAAGCTTGTTGGCCGTATTTTAGCGAGTTCTAACCCAGGCACATGACCCCTCTAGGTCGGGTTTAAGATCCGGAGTTTTCCGACATTTTCTGCGGAAATTGGGAATATTCGGAAAACAAAAAACGGCCTATTACATAGGCCTGAATTGAACATAATGAAAATGACTTGCAGAAAATGTCGGAAAATAGATCCGCATTTTCTGACAAAATTGGCAATATCTGGAAATAAGAATATTGCCTATATTATGGATATAATCCGTATTAGCAAAAAGTGACTGTCAGAAAAGTCGGGTACTAAATCAAATAGATTATTCTTCGCGAGATCGCTTTCTCAATAGATAGTTTCTTAGAATCAGTCCAGGTATTAAACACAGCAGATAGAACCAGCCTCCAACATCGTCTCGAAAACCGTTCAACCAGTCTGACACCATGCCAAGTACATCTAATATTAAAAGCAAGATCCCAGGAATCATCGCAAATAATAGAGTGCAGAGAAGTATGCCGTAAATCCAAAAAACTACTTCCCAAAATTTATCTGTAAGTTTATTCATAGAATCATGTCCTGTGATTTGAATAATTGGGCAGGTAGCACAAAACCCGCCACCAAGAGGCCCGAAGGCCCTATGCAGGTTTCCCCACATAACACAGGACATGCCCTGATGACGGGTTTTCTAATGTCCTGTGATTTTCGGCCATGCCCGGGATCTTTCCACGGGTTTAGGCCATTTTATTCAGATGTCGCACCGGTCCGAGGACCGTACTAAAACTTTAGCTTAGAAACAGAAATTTGTGTAATTAGCTCTATTACTAACTACTCAGGAGACTCAATGGAGTCATCGCTATGGACTGCCGGAAGCCCGAGAAGATTTAGTTCAATTTCATTAAAGAAATAGTCGCAATTCACCTCTTTAATGTAGGCCAGTACATCCCTGTATGCAGGGTCCTTAAACCAATCATTGAGTATATAGAAGTACTCAACACCAATGTTGAGCGAGGTCAGGAGGCGGATATACTGTTTGCGCTTAAAGTCGCAGGTCTGGAGTTTCTCGTCTACTGAGCCAGCTATCGACTGAAACTTCATTTCAATTACGTAAAGCGTATTTGTTTCGTATACAAGTATTGCTTCGTCAGGGAGAAGTCGTTTTGAAAGTACGGTCTTATAATCAAGGCCTTTCTTTTCCAAATACTTATATAAAGCATTCTTTCTAAGACTTATTGCTACAGGTTTACCTTTAAAACTTATCTCTCCACTCTTTGCTACCTCGTAACCATCTACGACTTTAATGGCTTCAATGAGATCTGAACGGGTCTCAAAGAAAAGACCTGTTCTTGTATTTGCCCCACCTACTCCGCCAGCTTTCATAGTTAAATCAAATCACGATTCTTGATTGATAGCAATTAGCAACGCGACCAGCTCAGCTGATACAATCAGCTTTATTGTGTCAGCAAAGCCTTTTATAAAATGGGTCGGAGGGAAATCACAGCTACTTTCACAGCTTGAACCCTACTTCCCTGAGAAGTTCGGTACATACTTTGAGCCTTTTCTTGGAGGGGGTGCAGTTTTTTATCACCTTCAGCCAAAGAAGGCGGTGTTGAACGATATAAATGAAACCCTTGTTCAAACTTATTTATATATAAAAAACGAGCCTTCAAAACTAATTAAGCAGCTCGATGCTTTGCAGAAAAAGTATATCTCTACATCTACAGAGGAACGAGAAAACTTCTATTACGATATTAGGAGCAAATACAACAAACTCCCTCTCTCAGATTCTAAGCGTGTAATCTATTTTCTATTCCTTAACAGGACCGCTTTTAATGGAATCCATCGTGAGAACTCAAAGGGAGAATTTAATGTTCCAGCAGGTAGATACAAGAATCCACGGATTGTTGATCCGGAGAATCTGAAAGCTGTCTCGGAGATGTTACAGAATGTTGAAATTCTTAATTCCGACTTTGTTTCTGCAGTTAAGAAAGCAAAGAAGGGAGATTTTGTTTACTTCGACCCTCCCTATCATCCCTTAAATGACGCTCCGAGTTTTACCAGCTACCACAAGAATAGTTTTGGTAAAGAAGAACAGGCAAAGCTGCGAGACACTTTTGTTGAGCTAGACAAGAAAGGTGTCTATGTGATGATGAGCAACTCATACACTCCATTTATCAAGGAATTGTATTCGGACTACAGACAGCTTCCTGTACAGGCATCAAGGATGATAAATGCTAGGGCCTCAGGGCGCGGCAAAATTAACGAGATAGTTGTTTTGAACTACTAACCAAACGCTTCTTTGATAGATCTAGATACTCTTTCTCTGTATCAAATCCAATAAATCTCCTACCGAGACCTAGCGCTGCTACGCCTGTTGTTGAGCTGCCAGTAAATGGATCAAGAACAATGGCATTCTTCTTGGTTGAGGATTTAATAATGCGTTCAAGAAGTGCAACCGGTTTCTGCGTTGGGTGCCTTCCAAACTCTTTCTCGGTCTTTTTAGTAGTACCAAGCACCCACACACTTTCATCATGAGGTACGTGCCATACACTTCTCATTTGCTTGCCTTCATTCTTAAAGAAATCGTCAGGCCAGTCTCCGTTCTTAACATCTTTGTAATTGAAGACGTGTTTGTGTTTCTTGCTCTTCCGAGCCCATATAAGCGTCTCATGACTCGCAGTGAAGTAACGGCAACTTATGTTTGGGGATGCATTGGGCTTGAACCAGGCAATGTCATTAAGAATATGAAACCCAGCGAGTTGAAGAAGGTAGCCACACTGATAAATGGAATGATAAGTTCCACTCACCCAAAGAGTGCCTTCAGGTTTTAGAATTCTCTTAGCGGCGATTATCCAGTCTTTGTGAAAATTAAAATCATCCTCTAAACCCTTTGTCTTGTCCCAGTTCCCTTTATTAACACTGACCATCTTCCCAGACTGCACCGATATTCCGCCGTTCGATAGGTTGTATGGAGGGTCGGCAAATACTAGATCAACTGAGGCCTCGGGCATCGAGTTCATGAGACTTATGCAGTCTCCTTTATGGAGCAGGAAATTCTCGCCCTTTGAGTGAGGTTTCTTGGGGAGCAGGTTTAACAAATCCATGTATTGATCGTAGCTTGAGCGACGAGATTTGTGTAGTAAACGTTTATCCCCTCTTTTTAGCGCCTAAATCCAGGCATCGCTGCCTGCAATACCTCGGTATAGTGCTTCTTTCCATCCAGGTAATCTCTTAGAGACAAAAGTAGGTCCCTAAACATATAGGCCTGCGAATAGAGTTTTTCATTCTTGGCGAAGAGCTCAATCATGATGCAAACGTAATCCAGAGGTAGTGTGTAGTCCTGCTCGATGTGAGCATACTTGTTTGAAATCTCTTCCACTGTCTCGAGACCGTATGTATCCCTTTCCTCTACCGACTCAAAAGGCTGTACTCGGTCATAGAATTCGAGGTAGTACTGAACTATTTCTCTAACCTCGTTCCTAAACTGAGGAATCTTTAGCAGCAAATCGACTACCCAAAAAGTATGGGTTGGCGGGGTCAACCTCTTATCTATTCCTGGAACAAGAATCTTTACAACAAAGTCCAGGTCAGGGCGAATCCCGCGCTTCCCTTGGAAAAGGCCTATGAGTGTTCCGTCCTTAACTCTATAAGTCCTAAAGGCTGCGAGGCGTGGCTTAAGTTGCCAGAGCCTTTCACCGTCATAATACTTTGGGTTATAAAAATTTTCCTCGTTCATTACATTAAAATTGTATCACTGCGTTAATCATCGCGCCCATTGTTGCGCTCCGGATAGAAGTTCTGTACTATTTTTGTATTGGTCTTCCTCCGCGGAGCCAATCGCCGGTAGTCACATCGACTGCGGTGGCCAAAGAGTCAGACTCCTTTCGGAGAGTAAGCTCTTGGAGAACGTCAAGCGACAGCTTCACGGATTACCCTGTGGACTTTTGTTAGGCGCGCGGATGGGCGCGTTTTCTATTTATCCGTTCTTAACAAAAGTTCGTATGGCACAAGTAACAATGGTTCGGTTTCCAGTTTTCTCATTCCGTAAGCAACCAACTCCTTACGATGAGTCAGGCAAGCAGAAGTACTACGCAGTTGTCAAAGTTAATGAGGTTCCAACAGAGCTAGATGAGTGGCGCGCACTGAACGTACGTGACCCGAAGGAGGAAATCCGAGTTCCCAAGGAAATGCGTGACAGCCTTAGGGATGATCCCGCGGCGTTCTACTTCAAGAATCGCGGCATCTTGCTAGTTGCGGACAAGGTTACCTTTGACAACAAAACGAATACGGTGTCACTGGAGTTCACTGACAAGAATATGAATGGAATTGCAGACGGTGGGCACACCTTCCGTGTCATTCAAAACCACGTCTCTCCGCTAACAGAGGAAGAGCGCCAGCAGGTAGACGCGTATGTCTCTATTGAGTTTCTTGAGGGGTTTAAAACTCGAGAAGATGTGGTTCCTGTTATTGAAGCGAGGAACAAGTCAACGCCAGTTCAAGAGCAAAGTATTCAGGAACTTCTCGGAAGCTACGAGAAAATTAAGGAAGTGCTCAAGGATCAGCCTTATGCTAACCGTATCTTCTATAAGCAGTACGAGGAATCAGTCGGGGATGTGGAGAAGGATATCGATGTGAAAGAGATTCTTTCTTACCTATATTGCTTTGATGTCGAATCCTTTGGGGATTCGAGTCACCCAGTAAAGGCCTACTCCTCGCGTGCTGCAGTTGTGAATCACTTCGCTGATGAGAAAAACAAGGAACGGTTGGTGAAATACATCCCCTTGCTTCCTGAGATCCTGCAGCTGCGTGACGAGATATATTCGCGAATGCCGAATATATACAACAACGACAAAGGGAATGGTAATAGGGGCAAGTTCGGTAATCTGAAGGGAGTGGATAAACTTGAGCACGGAAAGAAGGAGGAGCTTGTATTTACTAGCAGCAGCTCTGAGTACCGCATCCCTCAAGGATTTATACTCCCCGTTCTAGCAAGCCTAAGGAATCTGGTTGCCTGTGATGCAAATAAGTGTACCTGGAAGACGGATCCATTCAGGTTTCTCACTGAAGTGGAGGGTCAACTAGTTGCTCATATTGGTAGTCAGGCCATTACGATTAAGAACCCAAACGCACTTGGTAAGGATCAAGGCACCTGGGCTCTCTGCTATCAGTATGTAGAGAACGCAGTATTGAAGAGGCATCTGTAGCACGCTATTTCTTCCACGAAAACCCGCCTAAGGCGGGTTTTCGTTATCCCCTTCCGGACCCACTAGACTTCGTACCCGTATCGGGTATGTTCGTGTCTGTATGGAAACAGCGATGCTTTACGGAGCCCAAACGGCCGCACCTGCCCCACAGGCAGCTGTTACCGTTAGATACTGCCTGTATGCCCGTAAATCGAGCGAGGCGGAGGAGAGGCAGGCGCTTTCGATAGATTCCCAGGTTAACGAGATGTTGGCCCTGGCCCAACGAGAGGGACTGACTATTACCGACATGTACCGAGAATCGCACTCAGCCAAAGATTGCGGGCAGCGACCTGTATTCAACCAACTTCTCACTGATATACGTGAGGATAAGTTTGATGGCATACTCGCGTGGCACCCTGACCGACTCTCTCGAAACGCCGGGGACCTTGGGGCAATCGTGGATCTATTCGACCAGAAGAAACTAGTTGAGATTCGTACCCACAGCCAGCGCTTCACGAATAACCCAAATGAGAAATTCCTCCTAATGATTCTTGGCTCCCAAGCAAAGCTCGAGAATGACAACAAGAGCATTAATGTAAAGCGAGGACTCAAAACAAAATGTGAACTTGGACTCTGGCCCTCGGTCGCGCCGACTGGATACCTAAACTCGAAGAATAAGGATCAAAAAGGTGTTGTGTTCGTAGACCCAGAAAGAGCTCCTCTCATCAAGGAGCTCTTTCAAAAAGTAGCTAACGAGGGCTGGAGCGGCCGGAAGGTATACCGCTGGCTCAAAGACATAAAGTTCACGACACGTACTGGAAAGCCGCTTACTCTTAGTAACGTCTACAACGTTCTCGCAAACCACTTCTACTACGGCTCATTCGAGTATCCCAAGAACAGCGGCCGGTGGTTCCAGGGCAAGCACACTCCTCTAATATCGAAAGAACTCTTTGATGCAGTTCAGAAGCAACTTCATATGCAAGTTCGGGCTCCGAATAAGAACAAGGAATTCGCCTTCACTCGCTTACTCTCTTGCGGAGCCTGCCAGTCGGGAGTAACGGCACAGGAAAAATTCAAAACGTTAAAAGACGGGTCGACCGCAAAATACATTTACTATGGTTGCACACGATCCCGGGACATAAACTGCAAGGAGGGCTACATAGAGGAGAAGATGCTCATATATCAGTTCACTGACATTATCGAGCGTATCGATCTTGATCGCTCCGGCATAAAGAAGAAACTGGAGACCGAGATAGAGAGGCATAAGAAATTTCATTCGGGAATTATGGGAAAACCCGAAGAAATATATCGAGCTAAGGATGCAGATATTCGCAACTATTCAAAATACCTACTCACTGAGGGAACTATTTTTGAGAAGAGGGATTTACTTTCAAACCTCAAAAATAAACTGATCTTACGCGATAAAAGACTATGCATCGGGGTCCTCCCTTTCAACCTGGAGACGAAGGCGCGCGCTCTCAATTAGTTCAGAGTATGTAGTTATATCGATATTCTTATAGGAGGATTTTATCTCCTTATAGGCGTGGTCAAGATTCTTTTCGTACGAAGCTCGCGTGACGCTCGCTCTTACTCGGGCTGAAAGATCGTCATAGCGTTTAGCTATATTTTGTATTCTACCCATCACAATCAGAGCCTTCGGTCTGCATATAGACAAGGTTATAGTTCCTCCCAATTTAGACTGAAGGTACTCTCTGATGCTTTGTCCCTGAATTCTGAGTTCAGCATCATTTTCACGATAAATAGCAGATATATACCTCTCCGCTTGGGCAGTCGCTATTCCCAAGTCTTTAGACGCATAAAACTTATTCCGACTGTCATCAAAATCTAAGAGGAACTCGTCAGGGCGCTTTAGCTCTACGATTTCAACATCCGAAAGATTGTTGATGAGCAACAAGTCAAATTGCGATCGAGGCAGTCCCGCTGACGATGTTACAAAACCGTCTACGTTCAAGAGTGCAGGAACGCCGAAGATAATATTCTGTCCGTATTTTGTAAGTATCTTCTCCATGAGTTTCTCCGGGCCAGATATAGAAGCTCTGGAGAAGTTGAATAGCCTCTGGCCAAGCTCACGAGATTTCGCTTGAGTGAGTTCTGGTTCATCAATAATCGTTTGCATCGAATCAAGAAGCCACTCTGCCTGTTTGTTTATCTGCCGTTCAATAACAATCTCGTTGAGTTCTCCGCTTTCAAGCTCGCTAGCAAGCTGAGCAATATCATTCTGAGTGAATGCTTTGCTGGCGAGAATCTCATTCATCAAAAGCCCGTAATCCCTTTCGGTAGTGAGTTCCTCCGTTTCGAGATCGAAATTATCTTTGAGGAAAGGGGCTACACGATTTCTTACTCTCGTAACCTTATCTCGACCCTCCTCTCTGTTAATGGAAGTGAGAATAATGTAAAGCGCATGGGTAACAAAGACTCTACTGCCTTCGACTTTATTCTCTGTACCGCCAACAGTAATTGAATCAATATCGGGTTCCGCGTATCGGATCATGTCCAAAACTCTGCTTACACCTCGAGGCGGGTTCTGTAATTGTCCAGAAAGAATGCCGAGGGTCTGATGGTCCAATAAAATCTCAGCTGTAAAATCCTCTTCAACGATATCTTCCTTCATCGAGGGAAAGTAGCGAGTTCTCGTGTATGAAATCTTCTCGGGTGTGTATCTAAAAAGCACCCTTCTTCGAATTGTGACCTGCCGGGGAGTAACTATAAGACCATCTTCCCTAAGCTTGGCGAGCTTGGTTTGAAGCTTTTGAGCTATTGTCTTGGTCGGCTTACCCATAGTAAAAAATATCTAAAAGTACCAAGAAGTGGTAGACAAAGTCGGACCGACTGCCTCCATTGGCCAGTCTGCAGCTATATCCCACACCTTTATCCTTTCAATTTCTTCTTCGTTTATCCTTCGTCTCTCGACGACAACTTTATCCTCTCTCCTCGCGAAGACCGAAGTTTCTCGATCAAACTCTCTCGCTGGCACCCACCCAGGTTCTTTCCAGGTAACCATACCGGGATGGTCGTGCGGAAGTATACCAATTCTATACTCAAGGGATTCGTCGTTAACGTTGGGCTGGCCAAGCGTGGCATGAGCCATATTCTCTCCCGTAGGCCAGTTGTAGCTGATAGAAAGATTCATACGACAAACTTAAACCACGTTTGATCATCTACATCCACACTTTCGAACCTGTTGTTCACCCATTCATAGGCTTGGTGCGTTGCTCCAGAAAGCGCAGCTCCAGAGGCCACAGTAAGATTCGCTTCTTCTTCGATATCTTTTCCGCCCTCATGCGCGAAATGAGAATCGAGTGCTGTAACGTGAAATGCTGCAATCCTGTGCTTTCCGTCGGTGCCAACGAATGCTCCCCACCGTATCTGATCCAGGCCGTGTCCAGTCTTGAATGACGTCTTCTCGAAACTAATACCAAAGGGATCGTTCATAAATTTTATACACTGTAGAGCTCGTGGAGCTCCCCCGGATCCAGCACCAGACACTCCGTACAGTTAGCTAGCAGTAGTTCTGCCACTTCTTTGTAGCGGAACATATCTTCGGCAGGTGGAGCTGTGCGAATATCAAGCGGTTGGCCAGGAACTACGTCATGGACTTGAAAAGCATAATCCATCTTTGCCTTTAGGGACCTGAACTCTTCAAACAATTTCTGACATTGATCCTTATCCATAGAGCTTTACTTTTAAGATCTTGCCGATCTTTCCACAAGCTTCATTTATACAGTTGTAGTCATACGTACCATCAAAGTTGAAGGAGGCTGCTCCTTCTGGCTTGGTGCGCGCAAAGGGGCCGATCTTTCTCATTTCTTGACCGCATTCCTCGCATTTAACGACTGGTTCTTCCATAGGTCAATTATACTCCTTCTTACGAACGCCAGATACCCGGGTCAGATTCGGCACTTTATGGGGTAAGGTTCGGCATCCAAGACAGGTGTACGTCTTGGACGTTTCCGAACTGCTGTATTTATTGACCTGTATAGGTCCTTCGATACTTTTCCTGAGTGCTGCGGGACTAGGACTCGAACCTAGATAGACGGCACCAGAAACCGTAGTCCTACCATTAGACGATCCCGCAATACTGGAAGCTGCCCGAAGGCTGCT
>JAHJZL010000011.1 GCA_018826405.1 Patescibacteria group bacterium | reverse complement strand
CTTCTGTGCGTATTCGATCCTTCTCATCAGGTTCAACAAATTCGATAACTCCTTCATGCATGTGCCTTGGTGTCTCAGAGCGTGCCAGAAGCATTCTATAGAAAGAGAGCTGGCGATAGTAATTGCCGTTGCTCGCCTTAGTCTCTCCTTGGATATCATTCCTGCTCTTCGCCTTCCCTGTTTTGTAGTCAATAACACTTAGACCTTGTGAAGTTGTATCAATTCGATCAAGTGCCCCCCGCACTAAGAGACTTTCTTCCCCGAGCAGTGGCAAGTATGCTTCTACAGATTGTTCTGCTTCAGTGTGCTCAGGCCAAGTACTGCTGCGCTCTTTGTGCCAAAGAGTAAGTGATCTGTTTCCCTTTAACTTGAGGTCCTCTAGTTCGCGGTCGGTGAGCGGGGAGCGCTCAAGCGCACGTTCAAACACAGCGTAGAGTCCTTCAGGTCCTATATCTGTGCCCTGGTTCCTCTCGTCTGCGTATCTTTTAAGAGCAGCATGAACTGCAGTTCCGTAGAGCATAAACTTGTTTTCAGCTTCCGGAATACGTAGCAGGTTTACATAGAAGTAGTGCCAAGGACACTCTAAATAATTATTGAGCGCAGTTGGTGAAAGACCCTGAGCAAACAGAGCTGCTCGCAGTGTTGCCCTCTCATCTTCAGAAGGACCTTCTGCAAGAATACTCTTCTCTTCAGCAAGAGAATCTTCAGGCTCAGGTGCTTCTTCATGCAAGAGTATCTCTTGCGCAAGATCTTCAAGAAGCACTGAGGGCTCTTCTGCTCTTCCTTCTCCGCGTGTTTCAGAATGAGACAAAACTACATGCTCCTTGGCACGCGTTATTGCTACGTAGAAAAGTCTGCGCTCGTCCTCAAGCTCTGCGCTTCCGGAAAGAACGTCAGGAAGATGGAAATGCTCCGGGCGAGAACGTGTAGACCAGATGCTCTCAGTTACGCGCGGGATAAAGACTCTCCTAAATTCTCTACCCTTAGCTCCGTGTACTGTCATAACCTTAACCCGTGTATCATCAGAGAATATACGTCCAGAAAGATTCATTTCTCGCTCGCCATACAACTTAACTAAAGCCAGTGCACGAGGAAGTTGTGCTGAGTGTTCACGTCGTGCTAGGTCTTCAAATAGAGACAGGAGCGCGCGCACTGCCCCGAGTCCTTCGGATTGCTGTGGACTTTCGAGAATGGTTTTTAGAATTCCTGAGCGGATTAGTGCGTGCTCCGCAACAACTGCAGGACGCTCAATAGAAGCTTCTCGCGCAAGCTCTTCAATAAGAGTGCCAAGAGCTTCTGCATTATCAACGGAGCTAATTTTTGCTGCCGTAAGGTCTTCTGAAGAGCGCAAAACTTCGAACACTGGTTTTCGTTCTTTCTTTGCATAGTACATAACCCGCCACGCGTCTGCAGCTGAAAGCGGAAATGCGGGCAGTGTTAATACGCCCGACAAGTGCTCGTCTCTGGGCTCAGCAATAGCCAGAAGGAGCCTTAAGAGGGCTAGGACATGTTGATTGTGCAGCGCGTTCCCCTCGCCTTTTGCAGACACTGAGATATCACGTTTTATAAGTGCTTCTGCAATTTCAGAGACATCTCTGTTGCGACGAACAAGGACTGCAATATCCCCAGGAGCAACACCCTCCGCAATTGCCTCACGAATACCTCTCGCAAGTAGTGCGATCTCCGCTTCAGGAGAAGGACATACGGCAACTGATATTGGTTTAGGTGTGTGTGCCGCGCGCGCATACAGAGCAGCGCGGGACAAACGAGTATCGGGAGACTTTTCAATGAGTGAGAGCGCAGAGTCCAAAATAGTTTGCGTTGAGCGGTAATTCTCAACAAGAGCAATTATTTTAGTATCTGCGTATCTCTGTCTGAAATAATGAACATTGTCCAAATCCGCTCCCTGGAATCTGTAGATTGCCTGCTTCTCATCTCCCACGATAAATATATTTGGGTGCTCATGGTAATCGCTAATAAGCTCAAGGAGAGCATTCTGAGAGCGGTTTGCGTCTTGGTGCTCGTCAGCTAATACATACAGTAAAGACTCTTGAACCTGTCGTAGGAACGACTCGTCTTCCTTAAGTGCCCGCACTGCTTCCAAGATAAGATCATCAAAATCGTAGCGTCTGCGCTTTGTGAGCTCTTCTTCATACGCTCTGTATACAACGAGGAGATCTGCAGTCTTCTCTATCTTCTTCTGGAGCTTTTCAAACTCTCCCTTCATTTTTCCTACGTACTTCCCTTTCTCG
>JAHJZL010000010.1 GCA_018826405.1 Patescibacteria group bacterium | reverse complement strand
GCCAACAGCAGCCGTTCGCGAGCGACGAGCGCATTCTGCTCGCCGAGCGTATGTGCGCGGAACGCGTGCATCAGGTCTATTCCTATCGCGATCAGATCTATCTGACCTGTCTGCGCGAGGAACTGGTTCCCCAGGGCTTCACCGTCCTGGAACCCAGCCAGGTCGCCGCCTACTACGGCAGCTCGTCACACTAGCCGAGCAGGCGAAAACAAGAAAGGGCCCAGCGTTTTGCGCCGGGCCCTTTTGTTTTTCTTAATTCTACTTCTTCGAAATAATACTCTTCTTATACGTATCCAAATGCTTAAGCGCTACTCCTGTTCCGCGCGCAACACAATAATAGGCATCTTGTGCGAGTTTTGCCTCAACGCCAGTGCGGCGATACACGAGTTCAGGAAGATTGCGGAGCTGAGAGGTTCCTCCCGTTAGAATAATGCCGTTATCAATAATGTCTGAAGCGAGCTCTGGAGGAGTGTCCTGCAATACTTTACGCACTGCGTTCATCATCTCGCGTAGTTCCCTGTTCATTGCCTGCACAACTTCGTTCGTGCGTAGCTCAATAGTGCGCGGAAGTCCTGATACTAAGTCTCGTCCCTTAACAGACATAGTTATTTCCTCAGTTACAGGAACAGCAGAGCCTATCTGAATCTTAATCTCCTCAGCAGTCTTGTCTCCAATAGCGAGGTTGTACTGCTTTTTCACATAATCAATAACAGCGCGGTCTAGTTTGTTGCCTGCAACCTTAACTGATGTAGACGCAACAATACCTCCCAAAGAGATCACGGCCACATCAATGGTTCCCCCTCCAATGTCAGCAACCATGCGTCCGAGTGCCTCTTGAATAGGTATGCCTGCACCAATAGCCGCGAGGATTGGTTCCTTAACAACATACGCATCAGCAGCTCCTGCTTTAACAGCCGCTTCAATAACGGCACGCTTCTCCGTTGAGGTTACGCCTGCGGGTACGGAAATAAGAACAGTTGGCTTAAAAATATTCCTGCCTAGCGCCTTCCGTATAAAATAGCGAAGCATTGCTTCCGTCACGCGATAGTCGGCGATAACGCCGTCTTTCATCGGGCGATACGCTTGAATGGAATCAGGAGTCTTCCCCACCATTGCCTTTGCTTCAGAGCCAATGGCGAGTACTTTGTTGTTCTCTGTTGAAACCGCTACTACGGAAGGCTCGTTGAGCACTACTCCCTTTCCAGGAACAAATACGAGTACGTTCGTTGTACCAAGATCAATACCGATGCGGGGCGAAAACAAAGACATGTAGCACGTACTATACCCCGTCCCCATGGGTAGGCGCAAAACGTAGGAAAACCAAACGAAGCAGTATAGAATACGCCCCATGACCAAGACCGAAGAAAGCAGCTTCGTCGTTGACGGCGGACACACCCTCTCAGGCACTGTTGTTACTAATTGTTCTAAGAATGGGGCTGTTGCCTTGCTCGCTGCCTCCTTACTAAATAAAGGAACGACAACACTTCGCAGAGTGCCTCGTATTGAAGAGGTGCACCGCCTTATTGAAGTACTTCGCTCTATTGGAGTTTCTATTGAGTGGCAGGAAAAGGATCTTATTATCAAGACTCCAGAAACACTTTCCCTCGACACCATTGATAGTGCTGCAGCAGTGCGCACCCGCAGTATCCTCATGTTCATTGGTCCACTCCTGCACCAGTTCCCTTCTTTCGAAATTCCACAGTCTGGAGGCTGTACCTTAGGCCAGCGCTCAGTACGTCCGCACCTGTGGGCACTTGAGAAGTTCGGTGTTGCTATTGATACGCTTTCAGACCGGTTCCAGATCTCACATGACGACTTGTCTGCAGCTGATGTTGTGCTGTACGAATCTAGTGACACTGCAACTATCAACTCTCTCTTTGCAGCGGCAGGAATTGCAGGCACCAGTGTTATTCGCTACGCCTCAGCGAACTACCAAGTACAAGAAGTGTGTGGATTCCTCCAGGCGCTTGGAGTTTCTATTGAGGGCATTGGTACCACTACGCTTACCATTACAGGAAAGAAGGACATCAACACAGATGACACGTACTCAGTTGGAGAAGATCCTATTGATTCTATGTTCTTCATAGCAACTGCCATTACGACGCGCTCATCACTCTTGATTCGCAATGCACCAATTGAATTCCTTGAAGTTGAGCTTGCCGTACTTGAGAAGATGGGACTTCAGTTCAGCGTTACTGACGCAGGCATTTCAGAAAACGGTATTACGAAACTCGCAGATATCCAGATTGAGCCGTCTGAACTTATTGCCTTCCCTGAGAAGATTCATGCGCGTCCGTACCCAGGGCTTAACATAGACAACCTTCCTTTCTTTGCTGTTATCGCAACACAGGCTGAGGGAGACACGTTGATTCATGATTGGGTATACGAGAAGCGAGCCATTTATTACACAGAGCTAGACCGCCTCGGAGCAGATACTCTTTTGCTTGATCCGCATCGTATCCAGATCTCAGGTATTCATCGCTTGAAGGGTGCCGAGATTGTTGCTCCTCCAGCACTTCGCCCTGCAACTATTCTTTTAATTGGCATGCTCGGAGCTCAAGGCCGCTCAACGCTCCGCAACGTATACAACATCCATCGCGGATATGAGGATCTTGTTCCTCGCCTTAAGGCTATTGGAGCGCATATTGAATCTGTCTAGGTGCGCTTCTCTGGCAACTTAGATGCTAGGATTTAGGATATGGACGAATTCAAGAACCCACGCGTTGGAGTTGGGGTAATGATTGTAAAGAACGGGAAGGTTTTAATTGGAAAACGAAAGTCTTCGCATGGCGATGGTGAGTATGCATGGCCAGGCGGTCATCTTGAACACCTGGAATCTATTGAAGAATGTGCACGACGAGAAGTACGAGAAGAGACAGGTATGGAAATAAAGAACATTAGGTTTCTCCGCCTAATGAACATAACTAAGTACGCTCCAAAACATTATATAGATATAGCCATGGTCTCTGATTGGGCAAGTCGAGAACCGCAAGTTCTTGAACCTAATAAATTAGAATCTTGGGAGTGGCGAGACATAGACGATTTGCCAGAACCTCTTTTTGCCCCCTTACCTACATACTTTGAGGCTTTAAAGACAGGGAGAGTGTTTTGGGATTCATAGAAAAGCCTAAAATATCGTCGCACACCTCTATGAGGTGTAGAGTAGACCTATGTACGTCATAGACGTTATCCCCTTTGCTGCTGGCGCTCCCGCCGGAGCTCTTTCGTATAGGAGCAAGGATTTCCTTGAGACAGGGACGCTTGTTGGCGTACCACTCCGAAAGAAGCGCGTACGAGGAATTGTTGTTTCGTGTAGCTCTGTGCAGGAGGCAAAGGCACAGATAAAGAAAGCAGACTTCTCTCTTTCTGGAAGCATTGAAGTGCTCGGCACTCTGCCTGAAGTAATCCGTACTGCAGTTTCTCGTATAGCTGTGTATCACGCAGCGTCGGTTGGTTCTGTGTATCAGCAG
>JAHJZL010000009.1 GCA_018826405.1 Patescibacteria group bacterium | reverse complement strand
TTGAGGTTGCGATGCTTGATACGGAGGATCTGCCTGCAATTGATTCCGTACGCAAAACAACAGGACTTAAGATTCAGGCACGCCTAACAGACGAGGACTCACTTAAGAATGTACTGCTGCAGTACCAGAAATCTCTTAAAGAAGAGTTCGGAGACTTAATCTCAACAGAGGCAGGGCGCATTAACCTAATAAAGGACGCACCAGAAGGAGACGATGTGTCTGGAGACGATCTTAAGAAGATGGCAGAGGATCTGCCAATTGTGCGCATTGTTGATACGTTGCTGCGCCACGCCATTATTCAGAAGGCTTCTGATATTCATATTGAGCCAATGGAGCAGGAAGTATTAGTGCGCTATCGCATTGATGGCGTGTTGCATGACGCCATGACACTTCCGCGCACGGCAGCTCCTGGTATTACGGCGCGTATTAAAGTGCTTGCGAACTTGAAGCTAGACGAAAAGCGCTTGCCTCAGGACGGACGCTTCAAGATGGAAACTGAGACAGACAAAGTTTCTTTCCGTGTGTCGATGCTCCCTACGTATTTCGGAGAGAAGATAGTTATGCGTTTGCTTCGCGAAACAGGAGAGGGCTTCACGCTCGATGTCCTTGGATTCCATGGAGACTCAATGGAGCGTATTCATAAGGCAACTAAACAAACTACAGGACTGATCCTTATTTCAGGACCAACGGGTTCAGGAAAGACAACAACGCTCTATACCATTTTGGACATTTTGAATACGCCTGATGTAAACATCAGTACGGTTGAAGATCCGATTGAGTACCAGATGAAGCGCGTGAACCAAACGCAGGTTAATCCAGGAATTGGATTTACGTTTGCGAACGGACTGCGCTCTCTCGTTCGTCAGGACCCGGACATTATCATGGTGGGAGAGATTCGTGACGGCGAGACTGCAGCGCTTGCGATTAATGCAGCGCTTACCGGACACTTAGTGCTCTCAACCATTCACACGAACTCAGCAGCAGGCGCTATCCCGCGTCTTATGGATATGGGTGTTGAGCCGTTCCTTCTTGTGTCTACGCTCCGCGTTATCGTGGGTCAGCGACTAGTGCGCAGACTCTGTGACGGCAAAGAACAGTATTTGCTTGATGAAGTGGCACGCGCAAAGGTTGCGGGGCAGGACAAATTTGATGCAGTACTGAAGGCACTAACAGACGAGAAGTTAGTCAAGGCAGGAAGCACTATGAATGACGTTCCTTTTTATAAAGCAGTCCCCTCAGCGCAATGTGAAGACGGATACTCAGGACGTATTGGTATCCATGAAGTGCTCTCAGTCTCTCCTGCGATTCGCGAACTTATTTTGCATAACGGTACTACGGACGCTATTGAGGAGCAGGCACGCAAAGAGCAAATGCTTACTATGCTCGAGGACGGTTTGTATAAGGCGACGAGGGGAGTTACCTCAATTGAGGAGGTCTTACGAGCTGTTTCAGAATAGCTAGCCAACTTCATCTTTATGGTATTGTGCGCGGGTCGTATACAAGGAGCATTGTGCCCCTAAGCGACAGGGAGGCTTCTATGAAGCAAGTTCACTTTGGAATGTTGTTCGCTGCCGTCGGCGCCATCATCGCCTACGTCCTGATCTCGCCGCTCGTCGGCGTGACCGAGGGCATGAGCCTGATGCCGACCTGGATGTGGCTGGGCCTGGCGATCGGTGGCGCGGTCATCTACCTGCTGATGGATACGGTCGGGTCCGCGATCGGCGCCGTCGTGTTCATGGTCGCCGCCCTCATCGCGCGCGGCATGCACCAGCCCGACTGGAGTATGTGGCTGTGGGTCGTGGGCTTCGCCGCCTTCGGCGCCATCGCGGCGAACTTGGTCGTGTCCAAGCCGCCGAAGATGGTCGGCAGGCACTAGCCGCCCCGCAACTGCCGCATCTGTGACGAGACGCGGCGCACCTCGAGTCGAGATTCTTCTTCAGAAGGTCTCGGCTCTTTCCTTTTCCATAGCTCTAGCCACTTTAATTATTTGTGGTATTGTGCGCGAGTCGCACGAAAGAAGCATCGGGCTTCTAAGCGATAGGGAGGTTGTTATGAGTAAGGTGTTTTTTGGACTGTTGGTGGCGGCGCTTTCAGGTGTCATCATCTATTCGCTGGGTGCCCACTATGTGGGCACCCAGATTATGCCGGGCGGCGGGGGACCGTCCCTGTTCGCGCCGACGCTTCAGTGGCTGTTCGTCGCTGTGGGAGCGGTGGCCATTTACATGGGTGCTGATGGACGCGCCTCGCTCGTGTTCGCCGTCCTGTTGTTGGCCGTCGCCTGCGCTCTGGGTGTGTGGCTGCACGTCAGCTGGCAGTCCTGGCTTTGGGCTGCCGCCATCGCCGCCGTTGGTGCGACGTTCGGCAATCTGTTCGTTCCGATTCAGCGCAGGATCGTGAGCGGGCACTAGCCGCCCCGCAACTGCCGCATCTGTGACGAGACGCGGCGCACCTCGAGTCGAGATTCTTCTTCAGAAGGTCTCGGCTCTTTTCTTTTGCGTGCTACGATTATGTACATGAAATTTCGCGTCACCGTTAAGACTGCAGAGGGGAGTGAAGAGAAACGTGTTGTTGATGCTGCATCACGCTTTGGTGTGTACAGCGAAATAGAAAAGGAGGGCGCAACAGTCCTTTCAGTTGAAGAAGGGGCGGGTACACAAATGCCCAAGTGGACAGAGATTACTATCGGGAGCGGTGTGAAGATGGACGAGCGAATCACGTTTACTAAAAACCTTGCAGCAATGATTTCTGCAGGGCTTACGCTTTCGCGTGCACTCTCAGTTATCGAACGTCAATCAACAAACAAGGCGTTGAAGCGAATTGTGATTGATCTTGAGGAGCGCGTGAAAAAGGGAGACGCGTTCCATGAGGGACTCGCCGCGCACAGCAATGTATTTTCAGAACTGTTTATTGCTATGACAAAGGCGGGCGAGGAGTCGGGAACACTCGCTGAGTCTTTGAGTGTTGTTGCGCGACAGATGGAGAAAGCAAACACGCTTCAGAAGAAAGTGAAGGGAGCGATGATCTATCCGTCGATCATTCTTTCTGCAGTAATCGTGATCGGTATTTTAATGTTGATGTATGTCGTGCCGACACTTTCAAATACGTTCAAGGAACTTGGAGTTGAGCTGCCAGCAGCAACGCGTGCAATTGTTGGTGCGTCAGACTTCATGGCAAATAATGTGATTCTTGTATTTATACTCCTCGGAGCTTCCTTCGGAGGTTTGTTCTTTTTCCTAAAATCTAAGATTGGAGGCAAGACACTTCTCTTTGTTTCTTTGCGTCTTCCAATTATTGGAGAGCTGGTACGCGAGACCATGAGTGCTCGAGGTGCGCGTGCACTTTCGTCTTTGCTTTCTTCAGGAGTTGAGATGCTTTCTGCACTCAAGATTACGAGCGAAGTTGTGGGAGACAACGTGTTTGGAAAAGTTGTTGACGAAGCAGCAGAGCGAGTGCGAAAGGGGGAGGCGCTCTCAGCTGCGTTTACTGATCATCCAAAACTCTACCCACTCTTTGTTGCCGACATGATTGCTGTCGGAGAGGAGACCGGAAAAGTTGCAGACATGTTGGGACAAGTTGCTCAGTACTACGAAACTGATGTTGAGGATCGAACGAAAGATCTCTCAACAATTATTGAGCCTGTGCTCATGCTCTTCATTGGAACGGTTGTTGGTATCTTTGCGATGTCGATGATCTCTCCGATCTACTCTCTCTCGGACAAGATTTAAAAGGGAGTCGGCGGGTGCGTTATCATACGTACTATATGAAAGTGCAGCGCGGCATGACGCTTATTGATGTGTTGGTAGGTTCTGCACTCGTGCTTATTGTTTTTCTTACCTTGCTCGGGCTCCTGCGCGCGTCACTACTTATCTCTTCTTCTGCAAAAGCAAAAGCAGGAGCAACTGCTGTTGCTACTACGCAAATGGAATATTTGCGCTCTCTGCCGTATGCATCTGTGGGGACTGTTGGAGGAATTCCTGCAGGACTTATTCCGCAGAGCGCAACGACAACTATGAATGGCATTCCGTATACCATCAGAACATTCGTGTCCTATGTAGATGATGCGAAGGACGGGACGGGAGCAGGTGACTCAAACGGCATCCCTGCAGACTATAAACAAGCGAAAGTGGCCGTGACGTACACGTTCCGGG
>JAHJZL010000083.1 GCA_018826405.1 Patescibacteria group bacterium | reverse complement strand
TTCGTATGTGGAAGAATCGACTTGGCTGGCACTGTCTACTTAAGGGACGCACTGCACGTGTAATTGTATTGTGTGGAAACCCTGCATTTCTTGACTGGCTAGCTTTTGGAGACTTTACAGCTTCCCTAAAGCGCTCGCTCCTTGAGTTCGCTGGAGTTAAAACGAAAGTAACAACCTTCGGAAAGTCTGAGACTTCTTCAGACGGGAGACGGGAGATTTGGAAAAAGAAGGTGCGCCGTCTTGGACGTAAAGCTCAATAACTGATGAAGCCTCGTATCGTTACGAGGGCGTGTTAGGCGGTCAGGTAGTAATACGAGGCTTCGGGAACAGGTTAGTGTTCCGTAGATGCCTCCTTGATTTCAAATTTCGGCCATAGTTTGCCGAGAGCCAAGGAAGCGCAGTGCGCGGGCAGAATGAAGAGGCAGAAGAAAAGTAGTATCTGAACTGCATCAAAATCTGAAAATAGTGTGAGTCCTACTGGAGGCCAAATGAGGCCTACAAGAAATATCACAAAAACCCGCGCGATGAAAAGGTACTTATTCCGGATGCGAAACATTGTGAACTCCTTTTGAGTTAGATGTTGTGTTCGCAGGAGCATCATGCCGTTTGAGTACGTGAATGTCAATACTCCTCTAGCTTTTTATTCATTTAGAACGTAAGGTTTAGATATGTTGAAGATTGGAATTGTAGGACTGCCAAACGTGGGGAAATCCACGCTTTTTAATGCACTAACTAAAGCAGCTGTACCTGCTGAGAATTATCCATTTTGTACTATTGATCCGTCCGTTGGAGTTGTGGGTGTTCCGGACGATCGTTTGAACTCCCTTGCCCAGCTTTCAAAGTCTGAAAAGACTATTCCTGCGGCCATTGAGTTTGTTGATATCGCAGGACTCGTTAAAGGAGCTTCTGAAGGAGAGGGACTTGGCAATCAGTTTCTTTCTCATATCCGCGAAGTAGACGCAATTCTGCACATGGTGCGTTTCTTTGAAGATCCTGATGTTATACACGTGCATGGAGAGATAGATCCTGTACGAGATATTGAGGTTATCAACCTAGAACTTATCCTTGCAGACCAGCAGTCTGTGTCAGGAAGAAGGGAGCGCTTGGTGCGAGACGTTAAGGCCGGAAATAAAGACGCCATTGCAGAGGAGGCAGTTCTTGGGAAAATAGAACAGGCACTAGTTAGCGGAAAGCTTGCACGCTCCGTTGAGTTAACGCCTGAAGAGTTTAAGAGGATTAAGTCTCTAAACCTGCTTACCCTTAAACCAATGCTTTTCTCTTTTAATGGAAAGGCAGGGGGGCATAACCTTTCTGAGATGAATGACGGCAGGGCAGCAGCAGCATACGAGACTGTTGCTGCGCTTGGGTGCTCCTATGTTGAAGTAGACGCACGTACAGAGCATGAGCTGAACGATGTGGCTTCTGAAGACAAAGACATGTTCCGTTCAGAGCTCGGTGTACAGGTTGATGGCCTTGATGCACTCATACAGGGAGCGTACGAGACCCTTGGACTCATCACGTTCTTTACAACAGGCCCTAAGGAAAGCCGTGCATGGACCGTTACGAGAGGAGCAAGTGCTCCTGAGGCAGGGGCTGCCATTCATAACGACTTTAAGGACAAGTTTATACGCGCAGAAGTTATTGGTTGGGACACCCTGCTTAAGAGCGGGACATGGTCTGCAGCAAGAGACACGGGAGCTGTTCGAACTGAAGGAAAGACGTATATCGTAAAGGACGGAGACGTAATGGTGTTCTTGCATAGTTAATATGAAAGTTGTTGCACTTGTACTTGGTCTAGTTTTGCTCGCACTCATAGTGTTGTTTGCACTCATGCCAGAGAAAGTAGTTGCACCAGAGCCTGTTGCTGAGAGCAGCATGGACATTGAGACCTATGTACGAACTTCGCTGTCAGAACTTTCAGAAGAAAAAGAGCAACTTGGGGGCACTTTTTATATAACTCATATTGAAACTGAAAATGGTGTTGGAGTAGTGGAATATGAGGACGGACATAATGCTTACACTGCAGATTTTACATATCAGATTACTGAAGAAGGAGAACCTCAAGTTCTTACATTTGAAATACGATACTAAGGAATAGTGGTATAATCCACGCTATGGAACACACACCCACAAAGACCACAGCACGCGATTTCTTTCTCTGGGCAGGGGCAGTAATTGCATTGTATGGAAGCGTTATCTCCTTCATTACGCTCTTGTTTGAATACATCAACCGAGCGTTCCCTGATCCACTTGCGTACATGGGAGATCCCTATGGCGGACCAGTTCGTGCAGCTATGGCTGCAGTTATCGTGCTTGTTCCAACGACACTCATATTGCTTCGCATTATTCGCAGCACAATTAAAAAGGAGTCTGGAAAAGCAGAGATTTGGGTTCGTAAGTGGGCGCTAGTGCTTACGCTTTTCATTGCAACGGTAACTATTCTTATAGATCTCATTACCCTCCTTACAACATTCCTCGGAGGGGAGATATCTATTCGCTTTGCGCTTAAGGTTGCCATTGTATTGCTTGTTGCTGCAGGTATTTTCTTGCACTTCTTAGCAGACCTCAAAGGATACTGGTTAACCGAAAACAAGAAGGCGAACCTCGTAGGTCTTGCAGCAGGAATTCTTGCACTTGCTGCAGTTGTATCTGGATTCTTTATTATCGGAACTCCGACCGATGCGCGCATGATGCGCTACGACCAGCAGAAAGTTTCTGATCTGCAGAACATCCAGTATCAAGTAACGACGTATTATCAGCAGAAGGAGCGACTCCCAGATTCTTTACAAGACCTAGCTGATCCACTCTCTGGTTTCGCTGTTCCTGTAGATCCTCAAACACAAGGACCGTACACGTATTCCGTTACTGATTCGCTTACCTTTACGCTCTGCACTTCCTTTAACAGAGTTACTCCTGATACTTCTGGAACAGGAGCATATCCTCAGCGAGACATAATGTATCCGGGCATGGGAGTTGATGAGAACTGGACACATGGAGTAGGAGAAACTTGCTTTACTCGTACGATCGATCCAGACAAGTATCCTCCTTTTGACCTGAAGACCCGGTAGAACCCATGGAGAAATTCGATCATAAGAAAATAGAGCAGGAGACTCAGAAATTCTGGGAAGAATCAGGTATATACACAACTGACCTAGAAAACACTGAGAAGGATCCGTATTATCTTCTCTTTGAGTTTCCGTACCCGTCTGGAGACCTACACATAGGACACTGGTACGCCTTTGCACTTACAGACATTTTCGCTCGCTTCAAGCGCATGCAAGGCAAGAATGTTCTGTTCCCAATGGGATTTGATTCGTTTGGATTGCCTGCAGAGAATGCCGCCATAAAGCATGGAGTTAACCCAAAGGAGTGGACGTACGCAAATATGGAGCGTATGCGTACTCAGGTTAAAAGCATGGGAACTTCAGTTGATTGGTCAAAAGAAGTAGTCTCATCTGATCCTGAGTATTACCGATGGACTCAATGGCTTTTCTCAAAGTTATACGAGCACAAGCTTGCAGAGCGCAGAAATGCACCAGTTAAGTGGTGTCCGAAAGATCAGACAGTGCTTGCAAACGAACAGGTTACTGATGGAAAGTGTGAGCGTTGCGGAACTGAAGTCGAGGAGAAAACACTTACGCAATGGTTTTTCACTATAACTAAGTACGCGAAGCGACTACTTGATGATTTAGATGCTCTCCCGTGGAAGGAAGAGATAAAAGACGCGCAGCGTGCGTGGATTGGAGAATCAACAGGTGCAAAGATTAGTTTTAAGATTGCTGACTCTGAAATTTCAATTCCAGTATTCACAACTCGTCCCGACACCCTATTTGGAGCAACATACCTCGTGCTTGCTCCTGAACACCCTAATCTCGCAGAACTTGCAGAGCTTTCTTCAAACAAGAAAGAAATAGATGAGTATGTCTCAGGTGTTAAGCGAAAAACTGAACGCGAGCGACTGGAGAACAAGGAAAAGACTGGAGTTGAGCTTGTTGGTGTAAGCGCCACTAACCCTGCAACTGGTGAGATGATTCCTGTATACACAGCAGACTATGTACTTGGTGGCTACGGAACCGGAGCTGTTATGGCCGTACCAGCGCACGACGAACGGGACTTCGCTTTTGCTACAAAGTTTAAGTTGCCGATAATTCGCGTTGTTTCTTCTACTGAAGAGCTTCCGTATTCAGGTGCAGGAACACTTGAGAACTCAGGGGAGTTTACTGGACGTGCTAACGAGGAAGCCGCAGAAGCTATTGTTGAGCTCGCTCAGGGAAAGCTCACCACAAACTATCGTATTCGTGACTGGCTTGTGTCTCGTCAGAGATATTGGGGATGTCCTATTCCAATAGTCTACGATCCCGAAGGCGCAGCTCATCTCATTCCAAGCGAGCACCTCCCATGGCTGCTTCCCGATGATGTCGATTTCAATCTTTCAGGAAAATCTCCCCTTGCAACCTCCGAGGAACTAAAAGAACGTGTTGTTAATATATTTGGAGAAGGATGGACGCCTGAATACGACACGCTTGATACGTTTGTTGATTCTTCTTGGTATTTCTTACGATATCTAGACCCAAAGGATGTACATGACTTTTCTGACCAGGCACTTATGAAGAAGTGGTTGCCAGTTGATCGCTACTCAGGAGGCAGCGAGCATACAACGATGCACCTTCTATATGCTCGATTCTTCCATAAGGCTTTGTACGACCTTGCACTCGTCCCAACTCCAGAGCCCTTTAACGAAAGAATGAACAGGGGACTCATCATGGGCCCAGACGGACAGAAGATGTCTAAGTCAAAAGGAAACGTAGTGAACCCTGATGAGTTTGTTCAGAAGTTTGGAGCAGATGCAGTGCGTATGTATCTAGCTTTTATTGGTCCGTATAACGAGCCAGGCAACTATCCATGGAGTCTTGATGGCGTTGTGTCCATGCGGCGCTTCCTAGAGCGTATTGTATGGCTTACGGCCAGACTCTCTGATCAAGAGCCTGACGAAGCACTTACAAAAAGCCTCATCCAAGCAAACACCAAGGTTAAAGCAGATACTGAGCGATTCAAGTTCAACACTGCTATCTCAGCGCTAATGGTGCTGGCACGAGACATGGACGGATATGAAAAGCTTCCAAAGAGCGCGTATAAGGAGTTACTGCTTCTCCTTGCACCATTTGCTCCGCACCTAGCAGAACACCTGTGGAGATCAATTGGCGGGGTACAGAGCATCCATCTTGAAAGTCTTCCTGAGCATGAAGAGTTACTTGCTGCCGAAAGTACGGTTATTGTTCAAGTAAATGGCAAAAAGAGGGCAGAGATTTTAGTGCTCCAGGACGCGCCACAGAATGTGGTAGAAAAGCAGGCCACAGAAATACAAAGTATCGCCACACTACTTCATGAAGAGCAAGTGTCCCGCATTATCTATGTTCCAGGCCGTATTTTAAATTTTGTTACTAAGAAAAGTTGACTTTAAAAGCCCAATCTGGTATAAGAATAACACATTATATATGGCTAAATCAGCAGCAAAGACCGCAAAGACAAGCAAGAAGCTAGCTCCGGCAACTGTATCTTTTGATACTTCAACTCTCGTAAAGAAGCTTCTTTCTGAAGTGCCTGAGCGCGCTCGCGAAGTGCTCGTTTTTCGCTTTGGACTAGGCACCGCAAGCCGCAGAGATACTCTTGAAGCTATCGGAGAGCGCTGGAGTATTACGCGTGAGCGCGTACGCCAAATTGAAGCTGCTGGTATTGAGGCTATCCGCAACAGCAAAGGATTTAAAGACTCGCAGGATTCATTCACTGAACTTTCTGATTACATTCACTCTCTAGGAGGAATTGTTCCTGAGGATGTTCTTCTTTCAGGACTTGCAGGAGACGAGAAGGCGAAGAACCGTTTCCGTTTCCTTCTTGTTGTTGGAAGTTCATTCTTCCGTGAGCGTGAGACTGAAGATTTCTATGCCCGCTGGCACGTTGATCACAAAACAGCAGACTCAGTACACACAGCACTTTCACGCCTCTATGAGACGCTTGATGACGCTGAGGTACTTTCAGAGGGAGAGATCATAAACAAATTCCTTGATGAGCTTAAGGAGGTGAACTCTGCATATCGTGACGAGGAGGTACTCAAGCGATGGCTCACTATTTCAAAGACCATTTCTAAGAACCCACTTTCTGAATGGGGTCGAGCGCATGCTCCTGCTATCCGCACGAAGGGTATTCGTGATTACGCATATCTCGTTATAAAGCAGAAGGGAGAACCTATGCACTTTGGAGACGTTGCAAAGTCTATCGTTGAGGTTTTCTCAAAGAAGGCACACGTTGCAACGACACATAACGAACTAATTAAGGACTCTCGTTTTGTACTTGTTGGTCGCGGACTCTACGCTCTCGCTGAGTGGGGCTATAAGCCTGGAGTTGTACGCGATGTTATCCGCGCAGTGCTTACAAAGAAGCCACTCACGCGCGAAGAAGTGATTGCTGAAGTTAAGAAGGTCCGCTACGTTAAAGACAATACAATTCTCGTTAACCTAGGAGATACGAAACACTTCAAGCGCCAGAAGGACGGCACTTACATTCTTGCTTAACAAAAAGAATGCACACCACACGCTCCGCTTTATGCGGAGCGTGTGTGTTTTGTTGCTATACTTCGTGTATGTCATCAGGCGGCGGAAGCGGAGGACTTCCTTTTCTTAGTATCATTGATGGGTGGTTAGGAAACGCACATCAAGGAGGCGGTTTTTCTATGCCCGGCAACGCGCTCTTCATTGCAGGAGCTGCTGAAGTTATTGCCTTCTTCCTAATTGCTCCACAACAGACTCTTACTAACTTTGAGTTCCTTATTTTTCTTTCGCCACTTTGGATACCATTGGTGCTTGGAAGATTCGCTCTCTCTCGGTTCATTCAGACAAAGCGAGTTGAGTACATTGCTACCCAGGCAACAGTACTGCTTGAGATAAAACTTCCGCGAGATACTCGCAAGCCTCCAATGGCAATGGAGACTATTTTTGCAAACTTGCACCTAGCCTCTGGAGAAGCTACCTGGTACAAACGCTACGTACTTGGAAGATCGCGCCCATGGTACTCGTTTGAGCTTGTCTCTTTGGGAGGGAAGGTACACATGTACGTCTGGACAAGAGAAACGTTCAGAAGACCAATTGAGTCTTTCCTCTACGCTCAATACCCGGGTATTGAGGTTATTGAGGCAAGCGATTATAGCCGTCTAACAGATCCGACACACGCACCGTATAAAATGACTGCGTTTGAGTACTTGAAGAGTAATTTGGATGCCTATCCAATCAAGACGTATACAGACTTTGGACTAGATCAAGTGCAAAAGCCTGAAGAGACTGTTGATCCTCTTGCTCAAGTTCTTGAAATGCTCGGATCTCTTGGACCCAAGGAGCAGGCTTGGGTACAGCTTGTTGTGCGTGCGGCCAAGGCAGAGAAGTATGACGGCAAGAAGAATGCGAGCGGAGGAAGATACGACTGGAAAGACGAAGGGAAGGAGGAAATTGAGCGTATACGGCAGGAGCTTGTTATTAAGAATGAGTACATAGACGCTCAAGGAAACAAACAAATCACAAACGGCTTCCCGAACCCAACAGAGGGCCAGAAGGACAAGATTAAAGCTATTGAGAGAAACATTGGGAAGCTTGCCTTTGATGTTGGTATCCGAGCTATTTATGCTGCTCCTGGAGACGCGTATCACAAGAGCATGGGTTCACTGATGAGCAACTTGTTTAAGCCATTCGCCTCAGAGCAGTACAACAATATAAAGCCTGGCAGTAGATGGTCTGAGCACTTTAATGATTATCCATGGGAGGATCGTGGCGGACACCATCTTGCGCACGCTATGCACACAGTTCTTGGCTTCTATCGTATGCGTGCATTCTTCCACCCACCCTATATTGGCAAGTGGAGTACGCTTAGCATTGAAGAGCTCGCAACACTCTTCCACATCCCTTCAAGTTCTGTTACGACACCGTCTCTCCCACGTATTCAGTCCACATCAAGCGCAGCTCCGTCAAACCTTCCTACCTAGTGCTGGGGGTTTCGTGGTATACCGATTCTAATGCAAGACGTTAGAGGAAAGCGTATATATGTAGGCCTCTCAGGAGGTGTAGACTCTGCAGTCACAGCAGCACTTCTTAAGGAGCAAGGCGCCTTAATTACAGGTGTCTTCATTAAGGGATGGTATCCCCCGGGTATGCCGTGTACTTGGGCAGCAGACAGGAGAGATGCAATGCGTGTTGCGGCGCGTCTTGGAATACCGTTTAAAACACTTGATGCTTCTTCTGAGTATAAGGAAGGTGTTATTGAATACATGCTCCGCGAATATCGCCAAGGCAGGACTCCAAATCCAGATGTTATGTGCAACAGAGAAGTTAAATTCAAAGCTTTTGCACAAAGCGCCTTTTCAGAGGGTGCAGAGTATATTGCAACAGGACATTACGCCCGTTCAATCGACGGATCCCTGCACACAGGCTTGGATCCAGCAAAAGACCAAAGTTACTTTTTATGGGCAGTACCCAAGAATGTGCTCCAGAAAACATTATTCCCACTGGGGGAAACGCGAAAAGAAGATACTCGGAAGCTTGCAAAGCGTTTTAATCTTCCAAATGCAGCTAAGAAGGATAGTCAGGGAGTATGTTTCTTAGGAAATATCAGTATGGAAGATTTTCTAATTTCAGAATTTGGTCGCAACGAGGGCAAGGCACTAGACGAGAATGGTGTATGTATAGGCACACATCAGGGTGCGCTTCTATATACTCTAGGATCCCGCATTGCTCTTGAATCAGATACTCCAGGTCCGTGGTATGTCCTTAAAAAGGATATTGAAAAGAATGAACTCGTCGTGTCTCATTCTAGAGAGCAAAGAACTCAAACGAGAAAAGTGCTTCTTCTTGAAACAAATTACTTTGAGCATGTACTGGAGAATCAAGAAGTAGAGGCTCAATTTAGATATCACGGACCAAGGATTACAGGCATTCTGAAAGAGTCTGGGAGTGTATTTATCCCGAGCAGTGCTGCAGACGCACCATTGGCGCCTGGCCAATCTCTCGTTTTATACACTGCTGACCGCTGTATAGGAGGTGGTATCATAGGGTAAATGGCTACAGAGATTGTTAAAGCAGACGGAACCGTTGAAATATTTGACGGCAGTAAACTTGAGAACTCGCTCATTCGTGCAGGTGCGACTGAAGTAAGCGCTTCTCGGATTCGAAGCACAATAGAAGCTTCAATAAGTCCTCTTGCGGAGAGTACCGAGATATACCGTAGAGCATTTCAGATGCTCAGACACGATAATCGCCCGTCAGCCGCGAGATACAGTCTTCGCAGAGCCCTCTTTGAGCTTGGGCCAACAGGACATCCTTTTGAAGACTTTGTTGCAGAACTGTTTAAGAAAGAAGGGTGGGAAGTTGAGGGCAGGAGAATTATTCCCGGGAAATGTGTGCCTCATGAAGTAGATGTATACGCAAAAAGGGGGAGCGAGCACATGGCAGCAGAGCTTAAGTACCACAACAACCCAGGGTACAAGACTGATGTAAAAGTTGCGCTTTATGTAAAGGCTCGTTTTGATGATATTTGGCAATGTGATCCAAGCATTGGATCTGTTTGTCCTGTTGATACTGGATTTCTCATTACAAACACCAAATTTACACGACAGGCAATTGATTACGCTAACTGCTCGGGCATGAAGTTGCTCGGATGGAGCTACCCCCACCAAGGAAACCTATACGACAGAATTATCGCGAACGGTCTGTATCCTGTAACCTCTCTAACTATGCTCAAGAAAGCAGAAAAGAATCTTTTGCTTGGGAAGAATATAGTGACCTGCGAGCAAGTCCGCGAGAATCGTAATGTACTGAGAGAAATCGGTATGACACCGGAGAGAATTGGTTCTGTAGTCGCTGAAATTAATACTTTATGCGCACATAACAAGTAGTATGGCTGATTTTAAAAAACAATATAATCCAAACAGGAGTCCAGACTGGAACTATGGAGGCGCTAAGTGGAGACTATCTCGATCTAAGATCGAACTTTTTAACGAGTGCGCGCGCTGCTTTTATCTAGACAACAAGCTGGGCACTGCGCGCCCCAGGGGCCCTGCGTTTACCTTGAACATTGCCGTAGACGCGCTTTTGAAAAAGGAGTTTGATGTGCACCGTGCAGCTGGAACTCCACACCCGCTTATGGAGAAGTACGGTATTGATGCAGTTCCCTTTGTGCATAAGAAGATGAACACGTGGCGTGAAAACTTTGAAGGTGTTGAGTACCTGCATGAAGAAACAGGCTTCACTATTTCAGGAGCTGTTGATGACATTTGGGTTAACAAAGAGGGAGAACTTATTGTTGTTGATTATAAAGCTACTTCAAAACCAGGGAGTATCGAGACACTTGAGGATTCTTCTTGGAATGAACAGTACAAGCGCCAAATGGGAGTGTATCAGTGGCTTTTGCAACAGAATGGCTTTCCCGTATCTCCTAAAGGATACTTTGTGTATGCAAATGCTAGCGCAGATAAAGAGGCATTTGACGGCCAACTTGAATTTGAAGTTACTGTTGTTCCATGCGAAGGAAAAACAGATTGGATTGACGCTGTCTTGCCAAAGATTAAGGAAACTTTACAGAGCGAGGCCATACCCCCGGTTGGCGCTTCTTGCGAACACTGCCCATATCGTGAAGCTGCAGGAAAGAAGCTACTTGCACTGCATAAGAAGGCAAAGAAGTAGCATATGGATGTGCGCATTGAGCCTTCCTGGAAGGAAGCACTCAAAAGTGAGTTCGGCGCTGAATATTTTCTAAACTTAACTGCCTTTGTTAGACAGGAGTACACAGACGGAACTGTGTATCCTCGTATAGAGGACATATTTAGAGCGTTCGAACTAACTCCGTTTTCTGAAGTATCTGTAGTTATTCTCGGACAAGATCCCTATCACGGAGAGGAGCAGGCAATGGGCTTGTCTTTCTCAGTTACCGAAGGCACGAAACTTCCGCCTTCTCTGCGCAACATATACAAAGAACTTGAATCTGATGTGGGCTCCGTACCTCGATCAGGAGACTTATCAGCATGGGCCAAACAAGGTGTACTGCTTTTAAATGCAACGTTAACTGTTCGTGCGCACACTCCTGGCTCGCACCAATCAAAAGGATGGGAGACATTCACAGACGCAGCAATTTCTACTCTTTCTAAAGAAAGAGAAAACGTAGTCTTTATTTTGTGGGGGAATTACGCAAAAGCAAAGAGAGAGCTAATAGACCCAAATAAACATTTAATTATTGAATCCGCACACCCGTCTCCGCTCTCTGCATCACGTGGTTTCTTTGGTTCTAAGCCTTTCTCGAGAACAAACGAGTACTTGTCTTTGCACAAGAAGAAACCAATTAAGTGGGCCTGATTACCACACCATTTCTCTGTCTTTAGGAGCCTTGTAGTGTGCGTCTCCCTTCTTTACGCCATATGCTTCGTAGAAAGCAGAGAAGTTAGACAAAGGGCCATTGATTCGGAAGATGCCTGGAGAGTGCGGATCTGTAAGTACTTGCATCTTTGTGAATTCTGGACGAGCGTTCTCGCGCTCAAACAGACTGAACCCAATAAAGAATCTTTGCTCAGGACTGAGTCCATCAACTTCTTTTCTTCCTGTCCTTTCAAGTTGAAGCTGGTATGCATCATATGCAATTGAAACTCCGCCTAGATCAGCAATGTTTTCTCCAAGCGTAAGCTTTCCATTTACTGATACGCCGTCTGCAACCTTGTATGCATTGAACTGCTTCTCAACCTTTTTCGCCTTTCTTTCAAACTCCTTTCTGTCTTTAGCAGTCCACCAGCTTTTGAGATTACCCTTAGAATCAAATTTAGAGCCTTCATCATCAAAGCCGTGCGTTATTTCGTGCCCAATAACAGCTCCAATGCAGCCATAGTTCAACGCGTCATCGGCACCAAGACTAAAGAATGGCGGCTGCAGGATAGCAGCAGGGAATACAATATCGTTTAGGTTCGGTGCAAAGTATGCATTAACCGTTTGCGGATACATAAACCACTCCTCGCGATTAATTGGCTTACCCAACTTTTTCAATTCTCGTTTATGCTCAAATTCATTAACTCGCATCACATTCATTGCATACTCCTCAGGACTAATCTTCAACCCTGAGTATGATTTCCATTTCTTTGGATACCCAATCTTTCTGTTAAGAGCAGCAAGCTTTATTAGAGCTTTTTTCTTTGTTGCCGGACTCATCCATGTAAGCGAGCGAAGTCTCGCCTCGTATGCAGTGAAAAGGTCGTTAACTATAAGCTCCATCTTCTGCTTTGCCTCAGGGGGGAAATACTTTGCTACATAGAGCTGGCCCAATGCCTCTCCGAGACTTCCATTAACAACTCCGAGCACGCGGCGCCAAAGCGGACGCATAGTCTTTGTTCCTGACAGAACTGTTCCATAGAAAGAGAAGCTCTGCTTAATGAACGGAGCAGAAAGAACACCCGAGTAGTCATTAACTAAATGCCACTCCAGATATGACTTCCAAACAGATAAGTCTGTCTTTTGAACTTGATCAGCGACTTTCGCTATATAGTTTGGCTGTGTAACGAGTATATAGGGGAGTGTTGGGGCCCCGACTCTCGTAAAATACTGGTTCCAGTTAACACCCGGAGCTGCTTTCTGTAGTTTTGCGAGCGTAAACTTGTGATACGTCTTGTCAGGATCTCTCGAGTCTTCCTTCTTCATAAATGCTCTTGCGAGCTTTGTCTCGAAAGAAAGGAACTTCTTCTGCTCAAGAGCGGCTTCTGCGCGCGTTCTTCCCATGAGTACAAACAGTTTCTCAACATGTTCTTCATAGGCCGTACGGACACGTACTGATTCAGGATCGTTTTTGAGGTAGTACTCTCGATCAGGCATACCAAGTCCGTCTTGCGAGAGATGCATGGCGTACTTCTCGCTGTTTTTAGCGTCCTGATCAATACCTGCAGACCACCCAACACCTACACCAATTCTGTGAAGTTTCTCAATAACTATCTCAAGGTCCTCAATTGAAGATATGGATTGTATTTTCTTTATAAGAGATTCAAGTGGGGAAAGTCCGAGACTATTCCGTAACTCCATATTTAGCCCTGAACGATAGAAATCTCGAATGAGCTGCTTTGGGCTCCCGGCATCAACCCTCTTTAGGCTCTCTATTTCGTCCAAAAGAGTCTTTAGCTGCTTTTCTGACTTAAATCTCAAAATATTAAAGCTTCCCCAGCGGGACTCCGATTTCGGGATAGGGTTACTATCCATCCATTTCTTATTTGCGTGATGGAAAAAGTCGTCTTGTGGACGAACAGAATGATCTAATTCTTTAATATCAAAACCCCAGGTACTTTTCTTTTTAGACATAGGCACAGTATACCGATCATGGTATCGTCATACCACTATGACGCTCGCTGAAGTACGTTCTCGTTTTCTAACGTTTTATAAAGCAAGAGGCCACGTAGAGATCCCCTCTGCTCCAATACGGCCAGATAACGACCCCACAACGCTCTTTACCTCTTCAGGTATGCAGCCGCTTGTGCCGTACTTGCTTGGAGAAGAGCATCCTGCAGGCACTCGCCTTGCAGACGCTCAGACCTGCTTCCGCGGACAAGACATTGAAGAAGTTGGAGACAACCGACACACAACATTCTTTGAGATGCTTGGGAACTGGTCTCTTGGAGATTATTTCAAGACAGAGCAGCTTCCTTGGGTATTTGAGTTTTTAACTTCAAAAGAAGAAGGCCTTGGACTTAACCCAGAGAACATTTATGTAACCGTGTTTTCAGGAGACGAGAGCACTGGAGTGGGGCCAGATAAGGAGGCAGTTGCGATTTGGCAGAAGCTTTTTGCCGACAAAGGTATTGACGCAAAATTCTCTTCAATAGGAACAGAGGAAGCTGGATACGAAAAAGGGATGCAAGGATCTCGTATTTTTGGCTATAACACCAAAAACTGGTGGAGCAGAGCAGGTGCTCCAGGCAACATGCCTGCTGGAGAGCCTGGAGGGCCAGATTCTGAGATCTTTTATGACTTTGGACTCCCACATGACACTTCATGGGGACCTGAGTGCCATCCAAACTGCGATTGCGGCAGGTTTGTTGAGATTGGGAACTCTGTGTTCATGCAGTACAAAAAGGAAGAGGATGGATCTTTCTCTTTGCTTCCAAAGAAGAACGTTGATTTCGGAGGCGGTCTCGAGCGATTAGTTGCTACAACACAGGGAGATCCTGACGTATTCCTTATTGATGTATTTGATCAGGCCAGAGAAGTCCTCAAAGCTAAGACAGGGAGAGCATACGGAGACTCTGAAGAGGACCTGCGCGCGTGGCGCATTATCCTTGATCACACACGAGCTGCATTCTTTATGCTCGCATCTGATATTCGGCCTTCAAACACTGAGGCTGGATATATTCTTCGCCGTCTTATTCGAAGAGCAATACGTGAAGTAGATCGCCTTGGGATTAAGGATCCTGTGCTTGTTGAAATAGCACACGGCTTTGCGCAGCTATATAAGCAGCAGTACCCATGGGTTATGGACAACCTTTCTCAGATTGAGGAAGGGCTTGCTGCTGAGGAGAAGAAATTTAGAAATACTCTCAGTACAGGTTTAAAAGAGTTTGAAAAGATTGCATCTAAGAAGGATATTTCAGGAGAGGATGCTTTTATACTGTTCTCTTCATTTGGTTTTCCTTTTGAGCTAACTCAAGAACTCGCAAAGGAGCGTGGACTTGATCTAATAGAATCAGACTTCAAAACTGCTATGGAGGCGCACCAAAGCCAGTCTCGTGCTGGAGCAGGACAAAAGTTTGCTGGAGGTCTCGCAGACCACGCAGAACAAACAGTTCGGTATCACACAACACATCACATTCTTCTTAAGGCATTGCAGATTGTCCTTGGAGAAGAAGTGCTTCAGCGCGGAAGCAACATAACTGCAGAGAGACTTCGTATCGATTTTGCTTCGCCAGGGAAAATGACAGACGAACAGAAGGCAGAGGTTGAGCGAATTGTTAACGAAGTTATATATCAGGATGTTCCTGTAGTGCGTAGCGTCATGCCAAGAGAAGAAGCGGAGAAGCTAGGCGCTCAAATGGAGTTTGGTGTTAAGTACCCAGACACCGTGTCTGTGTATTCTGTGGGTCCAACAGGGGCTACAGTTGAAGACCCGCGCATTCCAGAGGCTTTCTCCCTTGAGTTTTGCGGCGGACCTCACGTAGCAAATACAAGTGAAATACACGCAGGAGGAACTCAGTTCAAAATATTGAAAGAGGAGGCAGTTGCTGCTGGAATACGCAGAATTAAGGCAGTATTGGCCTAAATCTTGACTGATTTCAAAGAAACACTATATTCATAGTAGATGGTCTTCTGGTGCGTGTTCATGCGCCGCACACCAGAAGTTGGACATCGCGGCGTGGACGCCGCAACAGTACACAGTCCAGGTGTCTTGACTGCCTAAGTGCTCGGCACACTTAGAAAGGAAAATAGGGATCCTGCGCCCCTACAGCGAAAGCTGGCACCCCATCTACTTATTTAGTCCGAATTCTTCGGGCTTTTTTTATTTCTCTTCAATTCTTCTTGGTATACTCGTATCAATGTCATTGTTCTCTTTTAAAAAGAAAACCAGAGTTGTTGCGTTAATAGATATTAGTTCTTCTTCTGTTGGAGGAGCGTTAGTGCAGTACCAGCAAGGCGCACTACCTACATTGTATTTCAGTGTTCGCATTCCTGTTGAGCCCCATGAGGGAGAGCCTGTCTCAACTGCAATGCTTCGCGCACTCTCTGTTGTTGAGCGCATGCTTGTTGAAGAGGGGGGACCAACACTAAGGCGAGAAGTTGGAAGCGGACATGTTGATAGCGTGCTGGTGTCTGTGGGCGCCCCCTGGCAAGACACAAAGATAACGTCTCGTAGTGTTCAAAAGAATAGAGCTTTTACGTTTACCCATGGAGTACTAGAAGAGGCTACGTCTGATATTGAACCCGTTTCAGATGATCGCCTAGAATCAGGCAGAACTGTTATAGCTACAATCCTAAACGGCTACGAGACACAGAATCCTTTTGGAAAACGAGTTAACAGGGCAGAGATGGTTGTTTTATCATCTACGCTCGAGAAAGATGTAGCAAAAGAGATCCTTACCTCCTTGCGCAGGACATTCCACACGCATGACGTAACACTTACTGCCTTTGCGCCCGCAGCATTCTCAGTGTTTAGGGATCTTTATCCTCACCAAAAAGACTTCATAGTGCTCGATGTGTCAGGAACTGCGACCGATGCTGCATTTATAAAGCGCGGTCTTCTTGCTGGAGTTAGATCTGTTGCGCACGGTACTCACGAATTGCTTGAGGGGGGAATACAAGCCGCACATGAGCATAGCTTGCCTTCAATTGGAATTATCGACCCGCTTCGAAATGCTTCCTTTAGTACTAAGGCGAGCGAGATTGAAAAGACTTGGCTTCTAGGTCTGCGTGAAGTGTTTTCTGAATTTGCGGAGAAACAGGCACTTCCTCGCATGCTGTTCTTGCTTGCAGACGATACTGCGAGAGACTTCCTGAAGCGTGTTCTGGAAAAGAGTGAGCTTCGTTCGCTTTGGCTTTCAGACGAGCCACTTTCGATTGTTTCGATACTTCCTTCGCACATAGCGCCGTACGTTAAGACACGTGGACTTGCTGAAGGAGACGTATACCTTGCGCTACTTGCTCTGTATTGCAAAAAGGGAATTGGAGAACTGTAGCCTCAGGTTATACCCGCCTGCTTCATGCCTGCCCGGCTACGGGTGTATACTACTGACATATTACCTAGAACGGCTTTCTCTTGTAGATATGAATAAGAATTTGAATGACATAATTCCTCCATCACGACGACGAAATATGCAGGGCGAGGACGGTGCACCGGCGTATACGCCTCCTGCAGCACCAGAGGGCATGCAGATGCCTTCAGGAAGACCTCAGTACCAGCGTCCGCTTCCTCCATCAAGGGGAGGGCGTAAATTTCCTATTGGCACAGCAATTATTGCCTTAGTAGTTATTGCCGCTTCTGTTGGAGCGCTCGTTGTGTTCTCAGGAGCTAAGGTAACGGTTACTCCTGCTACTAATGAGTCGTACGTAACGGGAGACTTTATTGCAACTGTTTCTGGAGGAGATCTTCCTTTTGAGTTTGTAACAGTTGAGAAGACTGCCACAGCCTCAGTAACATCAGAGGGATCTGAGACCGTTAACCAGCCTGCACAGGGAACTATTACTATCCTCAACAAGCAAGCAACTCCTCAGCAGCTTATAAAGAACACTCGTTTTGAGACTCCTGACGGACTTGTCTTCCGAATTCATGAGTCAGTAAGTGTCCCCGCAGCAAGAGGAGATGTTCCTGGAGAGCTGAATGTAACAGCTTATGCTGACGCCTCAGGCGATACCTACAATGTAGGCCCTACTACTTTCACACTTCCAGGTCTCTCCGGAAGCGCAACGTTTAGTCTAGTAACTGCACGCTCTGATAGTCCTATGTCTGGAGGCTTCTCAGGCACAAGAGCAAGTGTGGGTCAGGCAACACGTGACGCAAAGATGGCAGAGCTTCGTGCAGCACTTGCACCTCAGATTGACGAAGCGATCATGACAGCGGCTCCTGAGGGATATGTACTTATTCCAGGGGCAAGTTCAGTGTCCTATGTTACTCAGCCTGACGGCGTAGCTAGCGGTGGAAATGTTGAGCTCTCAGAAAAGGCCGTTGCTACTGCAATTGTGTTCCCTAAGACAGCCATTGCAAAAGCTATTGCCCTTCAGGTTGTTGGCGCCTATGCAGGGCAGCCAGTTACCCTCAGTGACGCATCCGGACTCGCGCTTACGTCCGTAGGAGATCTTCCAGCGCCTGGGGCTCAAGAATTTGCCTTCTCTTTGGCTGGAAACGTAGCTATTGAGTGGATTGTTGAGCAGGAGAAGATTGCTGGTGCCGTGGCAGGAAAAACACGCGATAGCGCTGAGGTGGTGCTGTCTGGCTTCCCGGAAGTAGACTCAGCTGTGCTTGTACTGCGCCCGTTCTGGAGCAATACATTCCCGCAGGATCCAGAGAAAATTACGGTTGAGGTGAAGAAGACGGCCCCATAGCAAGGGTTTTCCGTAGCCTGCTGTTGACGCATATACGTGTACTTGGTAGGATACTGAGGCTTCACATGGAGGTAGGAAAATCTGATGATCCCACAACAGGCACCGTAGAAGAGGTGCTGCCGAATTCTTTATTTAGAGTCCGGTTGTCTTCGGGGGATCTACAGCTTTCCTATCTTGCAGGCAAGATGCGGTTGCATAGAATTCGTGTGCTCGTCGGAGACCAAGTTGAACTGGTAACTGACCCATACGGAGGACGAGCTCGCATCGTTAGACGCCTTTCGTAAGCGGGGAGCGGCAGCTTACGGCAATTGTTCACATGAGTGGGCTATCTATACAAATCAAATGAAAGTACGCGCATCAATTAAAAAGCAACAGCCTGGTGATATTCTCGTCCGTCGTCGCGGACGTTTGTACCGTATTAACAAGCGC
>JAHJZL010000008.1 GCA_018826405.1 Patescibacteria group bacterium | reverse complement strand
TCGCTTCTATAAATACGAGTTATTGGATCAACAGCAGAGAGTGTCGTCTTCGCTTCCCCAACGAGCGTGTTGTCTGGGCTCGTTACGGTAACGGTAATTTCTGCATTTCGATAACGTACAGGAGATGTTGCGGTGAGTGTAGACTTCCCCACCCCAGATGCGTCGGTAAGGATACGATTTCCAACACGCCAGGTGTACACAAGTGTATTTGAAGGGATACGCGTCCCTGCTGCAGTGCGCAGGTCAGAGATTGCGAGTAGGCGCACCGTTGCTTCAGGCGCAACAAGACTGCCTCCTAGATAGAACGGATGTGTTGTTGATGTCGGCTCCATAACTAAAGAAACCTCGGCTGGCCGTATCGTGTAGTCCTTGGAGTAGGTAAATCCTGATGGATCGGTAACGCGAACGCGCACCACGGTCTTAGACCCAAGACCGCCCACCTGAGCCGTTACGGCCTGTGTGCCGCTGCCGGTGTATACCACAACTCCATCAACCAACACCTCAACTGCGCTCGCAGAAAGATCAACAAGCGTGCTGCGCGGAGAGATAGAAATAAGCTGGAACGGACGAGGATGCTGTGGAGAGATAATTGCCGAAAGCGGCTCTGCTCCAGGAAACTCTTGCGCAAAGGCAGGAACAACTCCGAATCCAAGAACAAAAAGCGTAAGGAGCGCAATGCGTGTCATGTTCACAGTATATACCGTACACGCAGCACACACTTCCCTGTTGCGTGGGTAAGGTTAGGCAGTCTCGTGCTCTTTGCTTGCGGGTGTGTGTTTCTGCGCCTCTGTGTCCTCTCTTTGCTCTCTCGCAGAGTCTGCGCGACGTGCGCGTGACGCTTTCATGCCGGCAAGACGAGCTTGTGCGAGTGAGCGGGCTCGCGCCTTGGGGTTTACCCCGACCTTCTTCTCAAGATCCTTAACTCTGCTGAGGGCTATGTTTATAACCACACCGAGTGTTACGGCCGGAAACGCATTAACAACAGGGACAAACTCTGCAATTGTTGAAACTAAAGAAGTTAACACACGCTTCTCTGCTCCCTTGCCGCTATAGGCCCCCAAAAGAAAGAACCACACACCAAACCCAGCTGCAGCAAGGAAGGTTAGAAGCAAGGATAGCGGCAACAACAATACCGTTAGGGTTAGAATGAACTGTAGCCCATCAACAACTAAGGCAAGGGCAACCATCATGCCGGCAGTTACGTTCCCAATTGTCGGCTTGTCCTTCATGGGCTATGCGCCGCTCTCCTGTCGGTCTTTCTCTTTTTTAATGGCGAGCAACTGAGACGGGTCTGACGTTATGATCTGGTCTTCTGTGTATGAAGCAACTATTTTAATAGCAACGTGTTTAAGGCCGGCAAAGAAGAGGCCCTCCCCCACCCCAGACTCAAGAAGTAGGAATTTCTCTTCGTCAGTTAGGTTAAACGTTTCCTTGAGAACATTAATAGTTGTTGGAGACTGCTTAAGTAGCAGCTGCATAGAGGAGTTAGTAAGAATTGGCCTGCCATACGGACTCTTCAAGAAGTCCTCTACGTCCTGAGTGATTGTTGCAACACCCAGGTAGTACTTACGTCCGCGCTTAGCAACACTATAGAGGAAGGACGCTGTGTCTTCTGACTTCATCATCCACCAGGCCTCGTCAATAACAAGCAGACGCTTCTTAAGCTCGTGCCGCACTGCGTTCCAGATGTAGTGCGTGATGATGTACATCGCAACAGGCTTCAGCTCGTCTTCCATGTCCCGCACAGAGAAGACAATGAACTGCTTGTTGATGTCGATGTTGGTTGGTTGGTTGATGAATCCAGACCACGTACCATGCGTGTATTTAGAAAGACGCGTAACAAGCGACTCAGATCCCTCCATACCAGAGAGCACGTTTTCAAAGTCAGACAAAAGAGGCGGCTCAACGCCAGTAAAGTCGCTGTCCCCTGTTATGTCCTTAAGGGCATAGGTCTCCGTGATGGCGCGATCAACAATTGCGTCCTCCTCAGGAGTGAGGCCGCCGAGCATAATGCGGAAGAGCCCCACTAAGTTAATGATGTTTGAACGAAGAATGTCCCCTGGCTCTTCGTCTTCTTTAACTGGAGGCAAATCAAACGGATTGATGTGGTGTTCTGAGGAGAGGGAAATATTAAAGGTGCGTCCCCCTGTTGCTTGAGCAAGGTACTCATACTCACGTTCAGGGTCTATAACGATCACGTCCGTACCGAACATGAGCGAGCGAAGCACCTCAAGCTTAACGGCGTATGATTTTCCTGATCCAGATTTCGCGAACACAACAGAGTTGTAGTTCTCTAGAGAAAAGCGATCAAAGAGAATGAGAGAGGCATTGTGTCGGTTAATGCCGTAC
>JAHJZL010000082.1 GCA_018826405.1 Patescibacteria group bacterium | reverse complement strand
CCAATTGCAGAAGGGGAGACAGGAGAAGAGGTTATCCTCGCGCATACGCGCTACCAGCCGCAAGACATGCAGGCAACGAGTCTCGATACATTTGGAAGTGTATTGGTTAACGGAAAAACATTCCGCTCAACAATTATTGAGCGCTTTGAAGGACAGGTACATAGCGCGTACTATCTTGTGCGCGCGAATGATGTGCTTGTTTTTGAAATAACAGAGCAGAGCGTCTCTAATTGGATGGATGCAAACCTGGCTGCCGAGAGCCTTGCGGAGCACAAGGCACTGCTTTCTCTCCTCGGTACGCTACAGGCAGGGGAGTAGGTCTACTCAAGCACAAGAAGAAGCGCCATAACACCGAGCCCAAAGAGAATTGCTGCAAACTGCAATAGTGTGCGACGCGCACCAGTTGTTTTATGAAGCTCTGGAACTAGATCGGATCCTGCAATGTACACAAAGCTTCCTGCGGCAAAGGCAGCTATAAGTGGCGCAGCAGACTCAAAGCTGTTGGCAAGCCAGAAGGCGAGCCCTGCTCCAGCAAATGCGGAGAGCGCAGAAGCGAAATTAACAAGAAGTGCCTTTGTTCTGGAGAAACCTGCGTGCACAAGCAGAGCGAAGTCCCCGATCTCCTGAGGAATCTCGTGGAGCATAATGGCAATCGTTGTAGCAATACCAACTTCAGTTGAAACAAGGAATGCGGCTCCAATAGCAACGCCGTCTACAAAGTTGTGCAGACCGTCTGAGATAAGCACGAGGTGTCCAACCGGATGTATGTGCGCGTGAGTCTCTGCCTCAAGTTCGCTCTCTCCGTGCGAGTGGTGCCAGCGAAGAAACTTCTCAAGAGCAAAGAAGGTAAGGATTCCAGCCAAGATAAGTCCAGATACGAGGGCAGGATTTGAAATCTCTTCAAATGCCTCGGGGATGAGGTGTATAAAAGCATCTCCGAAGAGTGCGCCTGCAGCAACGGAAACCAAGAGGAACAATATCTTACGTAAGAAGCTCTCTCTCCAGGCGAGTGCAACAATTCCGATAAGGGAAACGAGGCTTACTACACCAACGGCGAGCAGCGCGAATACGATTTGAGTGGTCATACCAGAACGCTAGCACGTACTTTATCCAGATGCAATTGATTCGCATCTGGATAAATACTTCAATCCGCGTATTATTGAATGTATGAATGATCATGTTTCAGTAGATCTGCTTAAGGCGGCAGGATTGCGTGCGACAAAGCAACGAATTCTTTTGCTTAGGGCGCTTATTGCAGAACAACACCCGTTTTCCGTTGAGGATATTCGTGCACACACTAAGAATGCTTTGGACACAGCAACTATTTACAGAACACTGGAAATCTTTAAAGAGAAGAACTTGGTCCGGCAGGTCGAGCTTGCGCAGGGGAGAGCGCTGTATGAGTATGCGGGGAACCACCATCACCACATTGTCTGCACCAGCTGCGGTACAATTCGCGATCTAGATATCTGTCTTCCTAAAACACTGCACAGGAGTGTGCGAGAGGTATCGGGATTTTCTCGTGTTAATCAGCATGCACTTGAGTTCTTTGGAGTGTGTAACAAATGCGTATGAACATAAAAAGCTTTGTATTTAGTATGGGAACTCTGGCGCTTCTCGCCGCGCCATTTGTGGGACACGCCCAAGAATTTCAAAGAGACATCGAGACTTTGGAGAAGGCGAGAGTTATTTCTGTGATAGACAGAGGAGAGCACCAGATTCCCGGCACGGAAGTTATGTCGGAGTCTCAGTATCTATCAGCCGAAGTGCTTACCGGAATACAGAAAGGGGAGATCGTTAGTTTTACGAACGATTTCACTCAACTGAAGGAGGGCGACCAGTTTTACTTGCGACACCTGGTAAGTCCTAGTGATGGGACTGAATTCTATTCAGTAGCCGATCCGTATAGACTTAACGTCCTACTTGTTCTCACGCTTATATTTGTTGCGCTCGTGTTTGTGTTCGGCGGCTTGCAGGGCATGCGTGGACTCCTCTCGCTTGCGGGAAGCCTGCTACTCATTTTCTATGTACTCTTGCCAGGAATCTCCTCAGGATTCTCTCCCGTGCTTGTTGCTATTGGAGTAGCTTCGTTAATTATTATTGTTGGGTCTTATATTACGCACGGATTCACACGAACTACGACAGCGGCAGTCATTGGAATGATTGGAACAGTTATCGTTACAGGCATTGCTGCTTGGTATGTCGTTGATATCGCAGCTCTCTCTGGGTACGGATCAGACGAGAGCGTGTATCTTAGATTTCAATCAGATGGAACCATTGATTTAGTTGGCGTGCTTCTTGGCGGAGTCCTCATTGGTCTGCTTGGCGTGTTGTATGACAGTGCTATTGGGCAGGCCGTTGCTGTAGAGGAGCTGCTGCGCATTGGAGGGAATGTGTCTCGAAAGGAAGTATATATGCGCGCACTTCGTATAGGGCGAGAGCACATTGGTGCATTGGTAAACACGCTCGCCATTGCGTACGTAGGAGCCTCTTTGCCCCTATTTCTTTTGCTGCAGTATTCCTCAGCTTCGGCCGGGTACATCGTGAACGGGGAGGTATTTGCTACTGAAATCGTACGTATTCTCATTGGAAGCATTGGGCTTGTGCTCGCCGTGCCAGTAACTACCTTGATAGCCGTCTACCTTATACGGCCTGGAGGGAATCCACGTGATACCATTCAGGCACACAAACATAACAATCACGTATGAATCAGCTCATTAATGAACTTTCTAGCAATAAAGTAATCCGGGCAGCACTCGCAGCTGTTCTTATTGTGCTCACTCTTTTCCTCGTGGCAAAGACCTGGCACGCAGTCTTTGATAAGGGACCTAACGATTACGTAAATACTATTACTGTTGAAGGAACTGGCCGCACAGCAGCTATTCCTGACACGGCCCGTATTACGTTTACTGTTATTGAGTCCGCCGCAAACGTTGCAGACGCGCAGGATGCAGCTACTAAGCGGACAGACGACGCGCTCGACGCAATCTCTAAAATGGGAGTTGAGGACAAAGATATTAAAACGCTTTCCTACAACGTTTCTCCAAAGTACGAGTACACACAGCGTCCATGTGCACCAGGCATGATGTGTGCGGCCTACGTTTCAAACAGCCCTCGCATTGTTGGATACGACGTGTCGCAAACCATACAGGTTAAGGTCCGCGACACAGCGCGTGCAGGAGAAGCACTCGAGGCACTTGGCTCACTTGGGGTGCAGAACATCTCAGGACCTGAATTTGTTGTTGACGACGAATCATCTGTAAAGAATGAGGCGCGCGAAGAGGCAATTCAGGAGGCTCGCATGAAGGCGAAGGATCTTGCGAAGGATCTTGGGGTTCGTCTTGGCAAGGTCGTCTCATATTCAGAAGGAAATCAGGGATACCCTATGTATGACGACTACGGAAAGGGAGGAGCTATGATGAATGCTGAGATCCGATCAGCACCATCTCTCCCTGTTGGAGAAAATGAGACCAATGTTACCGTTATGGTGACGTACGAAATTCACTAGTTTCAGTGAAAGGCACAAAACCCCCGTTCAATGAACGGGGGTTTTGTGTATTTGACAGCGTAGTATAGCCGTATTATCATGCACAGATACAAGGCCCGCGGGGCTTTTTTATTTGCAAATCGCATGAAATCACTCTTCACCTACTTCAAGAACGTGCGCGGCGAACTAACCCACGT
>JAHJZL010000081.1 GCA_018826405.1 Patescibacteria group bacterium | reverse complement strand
CTTCAAGATATCCATAATCTCGTATGTGTTCACCGGGTCTAGGTTTCCTGTTGGCTCGTCTGCAACAATCACATCTGGCTGATTGATAATTGCGCGACCAATAGCAACACGCTGCTGCTCTCCTCCTGAGAGCTGGCTTGGGAAGTGGTGTGCCTTAGTTCCAAGGTCTACAAGATCAAGAATGTGCGGCACATCAAGTTCAATTTCGTCCTGAGGGCGTCCTGCAGCTTCCATCGCAAAAGCGATGTTCTCGTATGCAGTCTTGTTTGGAATAAGTCGGAAGTCCTGGAACACCATGCCAATCTTGCGTCGGTAGTGATGCAGCTGGCTCTTTGGAAGTGCGTGCACGTCTGTAGACTCGAAATACACCGTACCGTCTGTAGGACGGTCTTCTGCGAGCAGCATTTTAAGAAGGGTTGTCTTCCCCGCTCCTGAGTGTCCTACAACAGAAACAAATTCCTTTGGTGCGATAGAAATAGTGACATCCTCAAGTCCAGGAGTGCCGTCATGGTGGATTTTTGTAACCTTATCGAAATAGATCATATAACAGAGAGCATTATACCTCAGCCTCGGCAGACGCGTCTATAAAGCTATCCAGGTTTCCTGAAAGCACTCCCTCAGGGTCATGCGATTCATGTCCTGTTTCGTGGTCCTTAACCAGCTTGTACGGGTGCAGCACGTAGGAGCGCATCTGGCTTCCCCATTCATTGGCTGTTGTTGCGGCTATAGAGCGCCCCTTGGCTTCGCTAAGCCGTTTCGCTTCTTCAAGAGCAAAGAGTTTCGCCTTAACTAACTCCATTGCCTTCTCGCGGTTAGCAAGCTGAGAGCGCTCTGAAGACACATGTGCAGACACACCTGAAGGCGTGTGCACAATGCGCACTGCAGTCTCTCGCTTGTTAACATTCTGTCCGCCGGCGCCTCCTGCGCGCGCAAATTGAATATCTAGATCGTCTGGACGAAGCTCTATAACTTCGTTTCCAGAAAGCTTCGGAAGCACTTCCACAAGCGCAAAGGAAGTCTGCCGCTTTGCATTTGAATTAAAAGGAGAGATACGCACAAGTCGGTGCACGCCTGCCTCTCTCTTAAGTCTTCCATAGACTCCCTTGCCATTTATCTGAAGCAAAACATTCCGAAACCCGCCCTGCGTGTTTTCATTCGCATGGAGCTCTGACACTCCCCACCCTTGAGAGCCTGCATACCCCTCATACATGCGGCGCAACATGCGCGCAAAGTCTTCAGCATCGTCTCCTCCAGCACCCGCAAGTATTGCGAGTGTTGCAGGACCTGCGTCATGACTGTCTCCAGTTCCGCCTTCTTTAAGGCTCTGGTACTCAGCAATATATCTCTGTGCTTCTACAGGATCTTTCCAGAAATCAGGCGAGGTCATCATGGCCTCAAGTTCTGCGGTGCGCTCTTCGTTCATACAGGGAGTATAACAAAGAGGAATTCCTTTAGAGCCGAGGGCGAGGATTGAACTCGCGACCTGAGGTTTACGATACCTCCGCTCTACCAACTGAGCTACCTCGGCAAGGTTGGAAAACTATATCATGATGCCCTCTTCTTGCGTGTGCGAGTTCTGAATAGTAATCCGGCCTCTTGTGCCCTGCTGCTTTGAGCACGATTTGGTCTACCGTTACCTTTATTTAGTGCGGCGTATGTTGGACTTAGAGAATCACAATTTGGACAAACTAATCTCAAGTTGCTTTCACAATTATTACGCCAGTTTCCGTCTATGTGATCAGCTACTAGGGGAACTATTTTTGTCTTTGAATTCATCTGCGCCCACCCACACAAACAACATTTATTCCCATACTTTTCTCTCAAGTATTTCTTTACATGAAGAGACACAATCCCTATCGCTATTAGTCCACTTTCCTCCCCACGCTTCCACCTGTCTAAGTATGCCCTACGTTGAAATTCCATTTGGCACGTGTTGCTACAGTACTTATAACCAGCCCGTGCTGTCTCTTTTGAACAGACAGGACAAGTGCTTCGGTTCTTCTTGGGCATTGGCATACTTTCTTGTCATTATATCAACGAAACAGCGACCACTTTATAGAATATTTTATGGTCGCTGTTTATATCGCTTGTATCTTTACGAGACCATACCCATATCATGGGTGCGCTCTACCTACTGGGTTATATCTGTGCGTCAAGCAGAGGGACGCTTCCAAAAACTGAACGCAGCGATAGCTCCGAGCACTGCCCCAAAGAGGTTCACACATAAATCAACTGCAGTGTTGTAGTACCCGCCTACATCAGTGTTAGCAACAGTGAGCTTTGCAATAAACTCAACAATCTCGTTCAGTGCACCAAGTCCCATAGACCCAAGTACAGCAAAGACAAAAATACCAAACCAATGAAACTTCGTATCACGTACTAAGAAGAAATACATGAGGAGAGCGCCTGCGAATGATCCATACGTATGCACAATCTGATCATACTTAATGAACGTAAGTCCTGTAGGGTTCTCAATTAAAAGTGGCACATAGTTATACAAAACATCTCCGTTAATCTGTACGGCAGCACCGAGCAAGTGCAGGACTCCAAGGAAAGACAACACCCATAGAAGCCAGACCGGAACGCACTCATGCGTAAGTAGGCATCCGCCAAGCAGAATAAGAAAGACAATGCCTGCTATGTATCCCAAAAACTCTGTATTCCCTACTACAGAGAAGTACACGCCAGCAGCAAGGGTGTAGCTGATAGTTATTCCAAACACCAGCATGCGTGCTGGTGTGAGATTCCCAAGAATGGTGCGTATATTCATGTTGTTCTGGAGCCGATGCCCGGGATTGAACCGGGGACCTCATCCTTACCATGGATGCGCTCTACCGACTGAGCTACATCGGCCTTAGTTCCTAAAGGAACTTCTGCAGAGTACGGTATTTTGGGCATGTTTTCAATCCCGAGAAATGCATCCCATAT
>JAHJZL010000080.1 GCA_018826405.1 Patescibacteria group bacterium | reverse complement strand
GTACAGGCATTCGCATTTGTTGATCTCCACGTAAGCGTTGAAGGAGAACCAGCCGTAATAGACGACGGGTTTGCTGTTAGCGTTGCTGTTGGAGTCTTCGGACTGATCCTTGCCGTACAGGTTGCACTAGCTGAGCCGCCTGTACTTCGGTTTACCGTTGCTCGCCCAGTCTTTTCTCCAGCTGACGCATACGCCTTTGAAACTGTTTGTGTTGATCCTGACAAACTGTCAGTACCTGTCCATGCATATGAATACGTAGCATTGCCAGAACCTGAAGCAACACAGGTGTATGGGGTTACTGCTCCGTATTGCGTGTGCGCATTTGATCGCCCTTCACCATCGGTATACGTTACTCCATCACAACCAGCGCTCTGTCTGCAGCGCTGTCCTTCTACTGAACAGGAATCTCCTTCGGCCAAATCGTCAGAACAGGTGCTGTTAGGTGCTGCGTAGTTCTGTCCACCTGTACAAATCTTTGTGGTAAAAGTGTTGCCTCGCTTCCACGTAAGATTTGATGCTGATCCTGTCGAGTGGGTGACATTCCACTGAATGGTTTCATCTATCTGTGCTGCATCAGGACCTGCTTCACAATACGCAGCAAACGGAGTTGGGGCGGGAGCCACCGTAACGATCACTTCGTCCACAAGTGTAATGTTTCCTGAATAGCAACTAATGGTATACGTAGTTGTTTGTGTCGGAGACACCGTACGACTATCACTTCTATTCACTGCAACTTCACCGATACCATTATCAATGACGCACCGTGTTACATAGGTCGAACTAAAGAAAAGTTGAGATGAGTGACCTGTCTCTATACTTGATGGAGATGCGGTAATACTAACCGTCGGCGTGCCACTCCCACCAGGCTCTGTACCTGGTCCGCCATCGCCACCGTCATCAATCTCAGACTCCGAAGGGGGCAAGGCATGAGTAGTAACTGGCATTAAGAAGCCACTAATAGCGACAATGGACGCTAGTAGAAGTGCAATCTGTAACGGAGAGGTGCGTGTAAAAGTCATACTCACTGTATTAGTCGATAATCAGAAGAAGCAGGGAACAAGTAGATTAGCTTCCCTTCCTCTGTACTCTTTGGATCAATGCGCAGCACTGCAACTCCTCCGTCAATACCGCCGTCGTATGAATCAACTCCATATACAGAGCCGTTTGCGAACGCTATATCAAGGAGCCCAACAAGATCAGCCTCGGTTGGATTTACGCCAAGCGGAAGATTGGCCGCAACTCGGTATACCTCATACAGACTGAACTGCTTTGTGACCGAGTCACGCATCGCTACATGTGAGCCATCCGGCGCAACACGTGCTGCAAACTCTATACGGTCATCAAAATCAAATGGAGTAGTGAACGCACGGTACTCCTCAGTACTCGTATCTACAACCTGTATACCTTCAGGAGTTGTAAACATGAGGTACGGTACTCCCTCATGTGTGAAGAACTGCGGACCAAATCCTGCGCCTAGTTCGGCATCCAAACCGGTCTCTCGGTTAAGAATTCGAACGGTCCACGTAGAAAGAACTGGATCAAAGGTTTGTGCACCAGATGTTTGTGCTGCGTATGCAATTAAAGAACCGTCAGGAGAGACTGCGAGCGATGCCTTTGCGCTTCCGCTTCCAGTAAGAGCTCCTTGGTCAGAACCAAGGAGGACCACCTCATTATTCACGATACCGACTTTAACTCCCTTTGCCTGAGCGTAATCACTCAATACCCCTGAGAGTGAGCCAAGCTTAATTGGAGAAAGAGCCAGCACTCCAAACCGATTTGGAGATACTGAGGTGTAGTTTCTCTCAGCAACTTGTATGTTACGTAGCTCAAAACTTGCCCAAATTCTGTCGATCATGCTGAAACCATCAATGCGTATGAATGCAGCGGCAGCAAAAATGAGAACGGCGACAGCAACTCCACTGCCAATCAGCAAAGTTCTCTTTCCTGGCTTGGTACTACTTACTGAGACCGGTTGCTCCTGTATATCCATACGTGCTGGTTATTCTTATATCTTCCTTATTGTAGCACTGAGGATACCCGCCCTTGGGGCAGTTGTTTATAAGAAGAGCAGCGCGTGCATACTAGTTTGCGTTCAAGAAATCAATATCCTTCTGGAAAGCAGCGGCCTTAGACATAACACTGTTTCCATACCCTTGGCCTGAAGTTGCCCAGTTTCCTCCTGCGTAATAGCGAGCAGCGGCAGTATGTTCCGCAATATAACTTCCTCCTGTTGCACCTACATCAGCCAAGTAGAGCCCTGTTGCTGTTATTGCATGGAGCGCATTCCATGGGTCAGCGGCAGCAACGCCAAGGGCGCTCTTAATCTTTCCTTCAAACATCTCCCACGTTGAGGGAATGAACTGTGTAGGACCCATAGCTCCTCCATATCCTCCTGGAAGCGGACAGGAGATTGGCGTACTCGCCCAGTCTCGTCCTGCTGCTTTCATGAGGCGAGCAAACGGCACGGTATCACGTGGAGCTTTCATGGTGCCTGGGAACGGAGTGCCCGTGTTCTTTCCCTTTCCGTCTCCCGTCTCAAGACTCGTTATCAAACACTGCCCTACGTTCTTCCCAAGATCAGACTCCTGCGAAAGAATGGCCAATATAAGAGCCGCTCGTACTCCCGTTATTCTCGAGGCAGTCTTCGCGTAATCAACTGCTTGTCCAAACTGAATGCCGCTTGTGTCACGCAAAGGAAAAAGCTTTGCGCGTATTTGCGCTGCTGTTTGCTCCTGTGCAGACTTCAGCTGTCTATACTGACTCTCCTGTCCCTTTGTCTCTGC
>JAHJZL010000079.1 GCA_018826405.1 Patescibacteria group bacterium | reverse complement strand
TCGTCCTCAATTTCAAGAACTTCTCCCTCTAGTCCAGAGCGTTCTCTACTTGCTCCACGGTATTTACTATCCGAAGAACGCTGACCTTCGGTCTCTAGTTTAGAAAGCCTTTCTCTCAACTCCTGTATTCTCCCCGCTGTCTTTCTTGAAGTCTCAAGTCCTCTAAGCTTTTGCTCTGCCTCTTCAACTTCCTTTTCCAATCCGCCACGCTCTCTGCTCGCGCCACGGTATTTACTATCCGAAGAGCGCTGACCCTCGTCTTCAAGACGTTCTAGCTTGTCTCGGAGTTCTTGCTCTTCGTTATTAGAATTTGCACGTGGTGGCTTTTCAGCGGTCATAGAAAGGTTAGTTATGACAAGTATCTGGCTCTGATAGTATCTTCAACTGTAGCACGGTCACGACCATACGTAAGATACGAAAGCTCGCGTAAGTCATCAACCTGCGCCAGGTTGCCCTCCTCGAGGTTCCTGGTCTTTATATTAAATGGCTTCTGCGGCCTTCCGTTAGCCAGTATCTTAAGATACGCATTTCTGTTCTCAATGTTCGTAAAATCAAGTGCTGAGAAGGTTGGTTCAAACAGTTTTCCAAAGAATTCTCCATCCTCTTGTCCAACACGGAAGACAGCCATGGATCCAACGTTTCCGAACACAGCGTCTCGGATCTTGTCATCAACCTGCGCCAAGAACTGGTGCGCCATGGTCATGGACAACTTGTACTTGCGGGCCTCAGAGAGAATTCCTGGAATAGAATCAGTTGTTACGTTCTGGAACTCGTCCACATACAAATAGAACGGAGGGAAGTTGCCTCTCGGATCATCTGCTCTTGAGAGCGCTGCCATAAACAGTTTTCCGATAATAATGAGTCCAAGCAAGTTCGCATTGCGTTCTCCCAAGCGTCCCTTAGAAAGGTTAACTAGGAATATCTTCTTAGAGTCCATAATCTCCCTAAAGTTAAAGGAGCTGTTCTGCTGTCCAACAATTGGACGCATAAAGTCGTTTGCGCTGAAATCATCAAACTTGTTTGTAATGTAGGGAACTATGTTCTGCAGACTTGCTTCGCCTTCTGCCTTTGTGGCAATCTCCTGCCAGAATTGGTTAACAACAGGGTTCCTGCTCTTTGAGAGCTTCAAGTTTCTAAACTCCTGATTAGAAAGTACTCGTGCAATATCTAGAAGCGTTGATCCAGATTCAGGATCTTCCATGATAAGGAGCGTGGCATTCCTAAAGTATTGCTCGAAGGCTGGGCCCATAGACTCAGGGACATCTCCATACAAACGTCTGAAGATGGCGAGTATCTCGTTTACGATAAACGTCTTTTGTTCTGGGTGCGCTGGATCGTACTCAAGCAAGTTAAGTCCAACAGGCCTATCTATATATGCAGGATCGAAGTAGATGACATCCTCGTATCGTTCAGGAGGAATCATGCCGAGCACATCCAGAATGTCGTTGCCGTGCGGGTCAATAAAGCACACGCCCTTTCCTTCGCGAATATCCTGCTCAATAAGCGTCTTGAGGAACCCGGTCTTTCCTGTTCCTGTTTGCCCTATCACATATAAGTGACGGAGTCTGTCCTCGTCTGAAAGGTGCGCTTCAGTTGTCTGACCACGGAACGTGTTCGTTCCAAGGATTATTCCTTCCTTAGAAAGCTCAATAGGAGCTGCTGCAGACGCATAGCGAGACTGCTTAAGGTGCGGAGAAGATTCAATGCCCTGCGGAGGGAAATGATAGAGAGATGTAAGCTCGCGAAGAGAAAGCGGAAGAACAGTACTCTGTTTATATAGTCTGAAAGAATAGTCGCGCAGCAATTCCTTTTGTCCTGCACGATTCGGTCGCAAGAAATCTAATCTATTTCCTGTAGGGAGATCAAACTGATTGAATGCAGATTCAAGCTCGCTTAGTATCTGTTGTGTTCTTGTCTCGTTCTGAGAAGAGACTGCAATTCTAATATTCGTAGCGACTATAGAAGATGATATTTTCTTTTCAACCATCTCAATTGCTGTTTGATCAATCGGCTCATTCTTCCCTTGTTTCTTAGGGGCAATAAAGAGCCCGACGGCTTCTCGCGCCAAATCTCCTACGAAATGCTCTGGCAACGTAAAGGCACGCGAACGGTGCTCTCCTTGTCTTAATGCGTGCAATACACGTTTGTAATGATCAATATACTTATTCCCTTCTGGTTTAAAAACAATTTGAATAGCTGCTCCTTCGTCCTCAGGAGCAATCTTTGCAAAGGCATTAAGAATTGAATTAAGCGGGTCGTAATCAAAATCTTGATAGTCCTTCAAGGGAAGCATCGCCTTGTCTTTAAAGGTTGCAACACTGGCAAGGGCTGAACCTCCTTCTGTAAAGACGTTGTAGTCGTTTGGCTGAGCTGCAATAACGGCGTCAGGGAAAATGGCAAGCAACTGCTTCTCAAAAAGATCTTTTCTGGTGTTTGGGATTGCCGCATAGAACATCAAGTGTGATGCGTCCACGGGAACTGCAAGTTCAATCGTAAAGTACGCTGGCTCTCCCATTCCAGCATGCTCAACTGCGAGCATTCCCGAATAGAACTGCTCCATTGAGGAAATCAACTCTTTCAATGAACGTGCTCGGGAGTCTGTGTCTTTCTCAGGTTCAGGCAGTGCAACTTCATACAGAGTCATTCTGAGCGCTTTCCATTCCGGTTGTTTATCTGAGAGACCCTTTGGCTGCATTCCTGCAACTAAATACTGGACTAGGAAGCGATGGAAATCATCCTCAAGATGAGGGTTATTCAGTTTAGAGAGAATTGAAAAGGCATTGTGTATGCCCTTTTCCTCCATAACGCCTCGTAACTCACTAATAGTTGCGTCATTCTCTTCAGGATCAAGATTCAATACAAGCGTATCTGCATGTTTCTGCACCTGATTCTCACTAAGCTTGTAGTTCGGGGAAAGCACGTGCTCTCCATCACTCATACGGTGATGCAAGATGCGTTCATGCGCAATCTCTTCACGAGGCTTGTCTCGCTTTAGTGTTGCGAGCTCCTCTTCCTTTGCGGCAATTTGAGCGCGCAAATATTCGAGCTCGTCCTCAGGACTTGCTACGTGACGTATTGGACCCTCCATTACGTACTAGTATACGCCACAAGAAAAGACCTGTGCGTGTATGAAGAGGATAAAGAACTTCTTTAGTCTCTTTTAAGAGAACCGAACAGTGCTGTTACGAGAGAAACAACGATTGAGAAGAAGAACGCAGACCAAAAACCGGCCACAATGAATCCTGGAACAATTACTCCTGCAAGCATTATGAGCAGAGCGTTTACAACAAGAGAAAAGAGACCGAGCGTCACGATATTAATCGGAAGCGTAAGAAGCCCAATTATCGGCTTTAGGAAAATATTGATGATTGCAAGGACAATTGCGAGCACTAGCGCTCCAATAATTGTTATCTCAATACCAGGAATAAGGTACGCAGCGATTCCAATAGCAAGCGCTGAAATAAACCAGTGTAGTAGAGTCATGGAAAATGTGAATTACTTTGTAGTACTTCTAGCATACCTCTTTTAGATGATGCGTTCATGAAGTGAGTGCATAAAAATACCCCGGGTGCTCTTGCGAGTCCCCGGGGTAAAGTTTGCTGCATAGTTTCTTATGAGGCGTAGGCGATCTTGGCGTCCAGGATCAGGGGCGGGTGGTCCGGCCCCATATCCATGGTTTCCGTCCAGGTGACGATGTCACCCATCTGGATGTCCAGGATGCCGTCGTCGGTCAGAAGCGTGCTCTCCTGGCCTTCGATGATCCCGTACTCGGCGATACATGCACGCCGAATTTGGAACTTGATCGGATCGGCGTTTTCCTGCGGTTGCTCGACGAGCCCCCAACCTCCTGTGCCCATATCAGGGGCATAGAAGGCCACGATGCCGCCGCCGCCGGTCATGCCGAAGCTCACATTCCGGCGAACCGGATAGTTGCGCTTCTTCTCAGCCCCCGACGGAAAGTTCTCCAGGTTGCTGAGCAGGAAGTTGCGGAGAGTAGGAAGCTCGAGCACCTGCGCACGGACATCGAAGCCGGGATGGCTGTCAGTCGGCACGAAGGTGACCTGGTCGGCCAGCTCCCGTACTTCAGGAAGCTCGTAGACGTTTTCATACATCAGCGCCTGGTAGGGCGAAGACGCAGGAAGACGATGCACCTGGCCGGCCCACCGATTGATGGCGACGAGCCGAAAGCTCTTGCCGTCGTCGTCGGTGATGATGATCAGCTGCACGAGCTGCATCATGCCGTTTTCGTTCACGATCCAGATGTCGGTGCGGTTGGTACCGAAACCCGAGTCGCGATTGTTGGCCGTCCGAACGACGAGAGGTCCGCGACCTTCGGCTGCCTGCAGGCTGGCGTTGCGCTTCGAGAAGCGAACGTCAGTTGCCGGAAGCCTGCAGACGCAGTGCGACTCGGTACGAGACATTTCGTACCGCATGACCTTGTAGTCTTGGTTTCCCGGACGCTGAGTGACGAGCACCAGGCGGCCGGGGGTCTGAGCGAAACGGACAGTAGCCCGCAGCGCCATGACTTTCTGGTCCTTGCGCCGCATGGCCTGTCCGACCGACTCAACCGAGCCCCAAAGGTGCTCGGAAGGGATATCGATCAGGCCAGTCTCGTTGTTGATGCGGCAGGATTGCCAGTTCCTCCCGTCATCCTCCTCGCCGATGCGGACCTGAACTGAGAAACCCAGTTCAGAACCGCACGCCGTGGGAAATACGCGAGAATACGCATCTTGCGACACGGCTTGTTTCGTTTGAGCTTGAGCGCTCATGGTAGCCTCCTTTTGGGCGCTATGGCCCGCCTAAGTTGAAACTATGCTGCTGTAAAGAGCAGTGGTCCGAATTATCAAACTCAACCGAAGTTAAGTTCAATAGGCGAATCACTACGCAAACTGAAGTTCAAGACCCTTGCGAACAATCTGCTTGAACTCATCCCACTCAATCCGAGTGTTGTCTTTCTCCTCCCCTACATTCAAAAGAGAATTTGTTGCAGGATCTAAATACCAGTTTGGAAGCATATCTATCCTTCCCGTAGAGAAGAGTTCTTTCTCAGATGTCTCAAGCGCAATTCCGCGAAGTTCTGCCTCGCGCATACGAACAAGAGCCGCAAGAGAAGAGAGATCAACTTCTGTATCCTGTTTCGTAATGACGCAGGTACGAGACGAGTCCTCTGATTTCTGTACAACAACATCTGCACGAGCTCCATTCCAAGAACGTAAATACGTTGGCATGGATGGCTTCTCGGAAACAACAAATACAACCTTAAGTTTCTTCTTTCCCTGTCGCAGAGTTTCCTCCGAATACTGTCCTTTGGTCTTCTTCTCTGCTACTTCTTGAGGAAGCTCAACATGATGCTCTCTAGCAGCAACGTAATGCGCCTCAAGAAGCGGCATAACGATATCAACAATTCTCTGAGGATTCTTTGAGTGCTGCTTGTTTAGAGAAGAGACAAGTCCAGATAAGCCAAACGCTCTATCAAGAGGATCTGTTGAAAGCGTACCCTTGCCTTCTGCATCGTCTCGCTTCGCATAAGAGAGCAACTTCTTTAGAGAAGGATCCTTCTCTACACCAAGTGCTTTTGCAACAAGTTCCGATGCACACGTATCTGACCCGTGGTGGTCTAGAGGACCTCCTCCAACATCGAGTAACAGAATTCCTTTCTTCAAAGCTACTTCGAAGCTCTCATTCTGAGGTGTAGCATCAATCTTTATTGATGCACTCTCAACTCCAGGAAACTTCTCATTCCCCAGCGTACGCAACAGGAAAATCGCAACCAGAGTGTCTGGCTGCGGCCGTGTTGGCAGGACTATTGAATGAATAGGCTCCACCTATATATAGTATAACTTTATGGAATAAAGTCAATACCTTCCTACCGCGCAAATCTGAAGCTTGAAACAATCTCATCAAGCCCCGCATATGCAGCATCTAGAGTCTCTTGTGCTATGTCATCAGGGCTTTCTGGGTCATCTTTGTAGCTTGATCCAGTGCGTATCTTCTCTAGTGCAATACACTGCCCTTCGTGAAGAGTTCTATAAGAAACTCCCTCAACATACTTCATCATCCCTGCATTCTGGAATGAAAATACTTTAAATGTTGTTCCGTTAATCGTACTGTCTGAAAGTGCTGTTTCTCCTCGGTCTTTTGTTGCGGTTAAGCAAGAATCAACGGCATCCTTTTGGTCACTTGCTCCGATGCGCATGAGTACAGCATAGTTTCGTGGATATGAGTGATCGCTCTCAGTGCTGTACGGCACTATCTCAACCACTGCCTTTCCATTGTCTTTAGAATCTGCATTTGCGCGCCACGTAGGCTGGAGCAAATATGCTGAACTAAATTCATAATTAACTGTGGAGGCTTCGGGGTACAGAACAGTGAACCCGTAAATACCATTTGTATAAATAGCCTTGCTGTCGCTCAGTGCGGGTGATGTCACTAGTACGGGCTCTTGCTGACCAAAGGTTGCCTTGCTTGTATTGACCAGATACCACACAACTCCGGCTGCAATCCCGAGGATGAGAATGAGGAAAACAATGAAAGATGCCTTGTTCATAAAACTAGTATACGTGATCTGTACACGCACCCCTATTCTTGCGAGTTGAGATGATAAATCTGCTGTACTTTAACAGTATCTCCGTCTCGGACTCCTACAACTCTAATTTCCTCCTCGGCAGTAACCGGGAGTGCAGGTTGCGTTCTTGAGCACGGCAAATTCTCTTGCGCGCATGAATCCTGGTTTTCAAATACGAGTCGCTTAGTTTTAACCTCTGGCTTTCCGCCATCTGTATACGTCGTGTAAAGCAGGAAGGGTCTGCCCGGGAAGCCCTGGCTCGTGTCTATAAGAACAGTGCCCTGTTCATCAAAGAAGTCATTATTTTGCGTTTCAAGTGCAAGCACTGCTCCAGCAGAAAGCGAGGAGCTGGGGACAGAAGCAACAGGAGCAACATTCTCCTCAACACGTCCCGTTATCCATAGATATCCTGCCGAAAGCACAAGAACTACTGAAATCAGCTTAATAAGTATTCCCATGTTTGTACTACCCTACCAATTACCCCCTGAGTTCTTCATGAATTGAAGTGAAGTATCTGCCTCTGTTTTTTCTTTAAAGAAGAGTGATTTAAATATTCGTTGTCCTTCAGATTC
>JAHJZL010000078.1 GCA_018826405.1 Patescibacteria group bacterium | reverse complement strand
ATGGCAATAACAACCAACAGCTCAATAAGTGTGAATCCCCTGTTACGCATACTCGTTAGGCACTCTTCCAGCTCCAGAGCGCAGCTGCTGTATAAATCTCTTTGCTTCTTCCTTTGTGGGAGGTTTTCCGTGCCAATGGTAATCAAACTCAATCTCTGGAACTCCTTTCCCTGGAATAGTGTGTGCGATGATGAGCGTCGGTTTTTCGTAGACTGCTTTTGCAGTTTCAACAGCATCAATACACCCATCAATGCTATGGCCGTTTATCTCAATAACATGCCAGTTGAAGGCTTCGTATTTCGCAGCTAGTGACTCTAGTGGCATTACATCCTCCGTCATACCGTCTATCTGGATATTGTTGCGGTCCATAATGGCCGTAAGGTTCGAGAGACGATTCTTTCCTGCAAACATTACGGCCTCCCAGATATTTCCCTCCTGCTGTTCTCCGTCTGACATTGCGCAATAGATGCGATTCTTCTTCCCATCCATACGAAGTGCATAGGCCATACCTGCAGCCTGAGACAGCCCTGAACCAAGGGGGCCTGATGTTGTTTCAAGTCCTGGCAATTTGTTGCGCTCTGGGTGTCCCTGCAAGCGAGAGCCGAAGGTACGGAGCGTAAGACACTCCTCTATAGGGAAATACCCTGCGTGTGCCATTGCTGCATATTGCACGGGTACAATGTGCCCGTTTGATAGCAACAATCTATCTCTTCCTTCCCATGAAGGATTTTTAGGATCGTGCACGAGTATATCGAAATAGAGTGCGGTGAAAATGTCTGCCATGCCGAGCGGGCCCGCCGTGTGCCCAGATCCAGCCGCAACAAGCATGTCTAAAATAGTTTCTCGAATTGCTTCTGCTTTCTCTTCAAGAGCACGGAGTTCAGTATCTGTGCGTGACATTATATAGAGAATACCATGTGCTTATCCGTAGATACCGTACTCCTCAGTAAGAGAAACGAACTTAGCAAACTCTTCTTGTATATCAGGTGCATTCCAAAGGGCTGAGCCAACAACTAGGCGAGATGCACCTGCTTCAAGCAATTTAGGTGCTGTAGCAAGCGATACTGCTCCATCTATCTGTATTGGAATATGTGGATACTGCTTTTTAAATGCACGAATCTTTTGAAGTACTCGCGAATCAAATCCTTGGCCTTGTTTTCCAATGGAGCGAATGCCCATAAGTTGAACATACTCAATATCTTTGTGGTACGGCTCAACAAGCGCAATGTCAGTTTCAATACCAAGCGCAAGCCCAAAAGACAAAAGATCAGAAACAAAGTCTCTGTCATGCCCGTACTCCCCATGAATATTCTTAAAGAAGCGCGCAAGGTACGGCGTGCTTTCTGCGTGGACCGTTACGCGTGTAGCTCCAAGCGCAATCCAGTTCCCTGTATCAGTCTCAGGGTCTGCACTCATAAGGTCTATCTCGTACTTAAACTCTCCACAAAATGGGAGCATCTCCTCTTCTGCGAGCATGTGCTCCAGGTCGCTTGTACGTGCGCCGTACGGCCACGAAGCAGGAGACGCAAATGTTCCGTCTACGATATCTATCTGCACTTCAGTACATACACCACGCAGGCGCTCTAAAGATTCTTCGAGGTGCTCTTTTGATTTGGGGATGATTGCAGGAACAATACTAGCCATAGGTATAAGTATATACCCCTGTCTGTGCCCTATCCGAGCTTTTTAATACGACGCACGTGTCGCTCGTCTGCAGTAAATCCAGCGGAGAGGAATATACGTACTGCTTCCTTTGCGTCATCAACCGTTACAAATCTCGCCGCAAGAGAAAGCACATTTGCATTGTTGTGTTCTCGAGCAAGGCGAATAATGTCGTATCCGTCTAGTGCAGGGGCACCGAGTGCGTCAATAGGTCCTGTTGCGTGCGCCTGGCCATAAAAGATCGCTGCGCGAGCTCCAGGAATGCGGTTAGCTGCCATCGCTTCTCCTTGGCCTGATCCGCCGATAACAATACCGAGAGCGCCTGGTGTTGCTACTACTTTTTTTGCGCAGGGCATGACGTAGTCTGGATAATCATCATCAGGACTGATGTCATGTGCTCCCATGTCTTCTATCTCATATGAAAGAGCTTCCTGAATATACTCAGTGAGTGCTGTTTTGAGCACTATCCCTGTGTGATCTGCTGCAATGAAAATAGTCATAGGTCTGTTGGTACGGCTATTGCCGGCACAAGTTCTGGATTCTTATTAATTGAGCTCGTACCTCCAGTAAAGAAAATAAATACTGAAACAAGAAGTACGAGGGCAGCAGCTCCAGCTAGAATATAGTTTGCTTGTTTTTCGTCCTTGGCAAAACCCCAAGCAACTAACCTCTGCGCAGGTGTTTTCTTTCTTGCCACCAACGGAGATCTTACAAAAGAGTTCTCACCTTCAAACTGAACGTCACTCATAGCTTAAGCATACCACTTAGATTTTTACTTCGATGCTTCATATATTTGTCCCGAATAGCTTCCACACCAGGAATTTGAATTGTTGAAATAAAACTTGTAATCTCGCACTGAACATCTGTGGGAACTGCCCAGGTCCTCAAGTTGTGCGGTGAGATCGTACTGAGGTAGGCTGCTGTTTCTCGATACGTTTCCGTACGCATAGGTATAACAACCACTTCCCCATGGCGCACAATTTGGAGTATTAAGAGGATCTACAGCAAGATTGCTTATATAAGGAGCAAGGTCTGCAGCGAGAAGCGCCCACGAAGAAGCGCTATAGCTATACCGGTATCCATTACAGTCCCATCCGCATGAAGACTGCGGATAGTATCCCCTATCCAGGAAGTGCAGCTCTAGCGCTGTGCGAATCTGTGTAAGGTCTTGGATTCGTTTCGCATCTCGAGACTTTATACGAGCAGTGTTAAGCGAGGAGAGCACAATTGAAGACAAGAGCCCGATGATGGCTATAACTATGAGGAGCTCTATGAGAGTGAATCCTTTAGTTTTCCGTACACTTACAGAAGTAACCGTAGTGCGTGTCTTGCGAGATGCAGGACGTGAGTGGTTTAGTTCTTTTCTAAGCTGTACGCTTTCCATTGCTCTTTACTTTGCTCCTGCCTTAAGTACATGGCGCACCAGCGTTGCTGTGTATCCTGCTTCGTTGTCGTACCAGGCAAGTACTTTCACCAGGTTTCCATCAACAACGCGTGTCATAGCAAGATCAACCAGAGATGCATATTTCTGGTTAATTATGTCGCTTGAAACAAGCTCTTCTTCTGAAACACCGAACAGTCCCTCCCAGTGAGAGCTCTGTGCAGCTTTGCGCATAATGTCGTTAACCTCCTCTGCAGTTGTGTTTCGCTTTGCAATGAACGTAATGTCTGCAATAGATCCTGCAGGAACAGGGACGCGCAAAGATATCCCATCAAACTTCCCTTCAAGTGCTGGGTACGCCTTCGTAACGGCAACAGCAGCACCAGTTGAGGTTGGCACAATATTCTGTGCTGCCGCTCTTCCCTCTCTCATGTCTTTCTTTGAAGGCCCGTCAACGAGAGACTGACTTGCAGTGTATGCATGCGTTGTTGAGAGAACTGCTTTCTCAATTCCAAGCGCCTCGTCTAGGATTGCGATAACAGGACTAGACGCGTTTGTTGTGCATGACGCATTGCTCGTTATGGCGCAGGTACCAATCTTGCTCTCATCAAGACCCATAAGCACAGTTGCACCGAGAGGGTTCTCTTGCTTCACAGGGCCAGAGATAACCACACGACGTGCTCCTGCAGTAACGTGTGCATTCGCTTTCTCGTAGTCTGTAAAGAATCCTGTTGATTCAACAACAACATCTACTTCTAATTCTTTCCAAGGCAAGAGTGCTGGATCCTTCTCTGAGAGGAAGCGCACTTCCTTTCCGTTAATTTTAAGGACTCCTTCAGAAGCAGAGACTTCAAAAGGTGCGCGTCCATAGACCGTGTCGTATGAAAGCAAGTATGCGAGGTTCTCTGCCGAGCCTAGATCATTCACCGCAACGAGTTCTATCTCTGGATTATCCCAAGATTGTCGTACAAATGCTCTTCCTATTCTTCCAAATCCATTGATTGCTACGCGCAGTGCCATATCTGATATTTCACTAATTTATATAGCTTTAGTCTAGCACTGATACTGCAGACCTAATCCACAAGCTGTTATGGGGCAGGGGCTGGAGCAGGGGCTGGTGTTGGCGCAGGCTCGGGAGCTGGTGTTGGAGCTGGCTCTGGCGCAGGGGTTGGTTCTGGAGTTGGAGTCGGCTCTGGCGTAGGTGTTGGGGTTGGGGCGGGAGCCGGTGTAGTACCTCCAGATCCAGATGTTCCCTCCTTAACCGTTACGATACGAGATACATGAGCTTCGTTTCCAGCAGCATCAGCTACTGAGTAGGAAATGGTGTAAGTTCCTACAGTGTTTGTGTCTACAGAGCCCGTCTTCTGAATTGCTGCAGTTAGGTCTCCGTCAGTCTCGTCAGTTGCTGTTGCTCCTGGATCAGTCCAGCTACTTCCCTTTGTTATTTCTCTTGCCGCTTGTCCGTTAAGCGTTATCTGTGGAGCGGTTGTATCTCCTGAAGTGTTTGTTGGTGCAGATGAGTCTCCACCGTTTCCTCCCTGCTGGTCAGACGTTGGCGGAACTGCAGGAAGCGGTGCTGGAGCCGCAACTGGCTGCGGAGCTCCCGCAGGAGCCGCGAGCTGTCCTTCGGTCTGAAGGATGAAGTAATCAAAACTTACATCTGAAGACTGCGCACGCTCAAGCGTAACTCTGTAGCTTCCTGCTTCCTTGTTGCTGATGTACCACGCTCCTTCAACAGGACTCGTGAAGGTAACAAAGATCTTGCTGGTTGGGAGTACGAACTGGTTCTCAACACTAACTGTAGTATTTCCTTCAAGGATAGTTTCTTGTCCTGCAGAAGATGCGCCGTCTTCGTCTTGAGAGACTGCAAGCTGGCGGAATACGAGGGTCTGGAACTGTGCGATACCGTCTTCGATCATAATGCCGAGGCTAAGGAGTGCCTGCTTGATAGTTGTTGTTGCAAGATCAAGGGTACCCGTTGCAATACTTGTAACTGAAGTAGTGGCGTTCTCAAGTGCAATCAAGCGAGATTCAATTGAATCAATACGTGTTGCAAGAAGATCAGTTCTATCTGCAAGTGCCTGCACTCGTGCAATTGCATAGGTTGCAACCTTAAACAGATCTGCAGAACCAGATCCTGTAAGGACCGTTGAAGGGAGTTGTACTGCAATCGTTGTGCTTCCAACTGAGAAGCTCTGAGCTGTGTTTGCAACAGTGAAGCGCTCTGCAGACACAGTGCCTGTAAATGAGCCTGCTCCAGTAACTGTGAGTCCTGTTGCGGCTACGTCAGTTGCGTTAATTGCTTTTGGAGTTGAAGAGGCGGCTTCAAGCACCGTGAGGCGTGAAGCAAGCGTTGAGGTTGCTAGCGAGAGCGTGTCCGTACGATCTCCCAGTTCCTTAATTGCGTTAACCGATGCGGCAAGAATGGTAGTTGTGTTGATCTGCTTGAATCCACTTGCGCCTGTAGACATTGCCTCAGGAATATTTGCGCCTACGTTCTGCGCGATGAATCCTGAGTACTGAATACCTCCATCAAAATACTCAGTTCCCTCCTTCCATGTGTAGGTCTGTGGGGTAATGCCACGGATTGCCGCAAGACCAGAAGTGAATTCACTCTCTACATCCTTAAGGCGTTCATCTGAAGTACAGCTCATGAGTCCTGAGCCGTTTGTCTGCACGCCTCCACAGGAGACAAGGTTTGATACGAAAAGTCCGCTTCCGTTAACTATTGCCATGATTGTTCCGCTTGGGCGGAAGTTGATTGCTGTTCCGTCTAGACTCAAAGAAGCATAGGCAACGCTAGTGCGATTATACGCCTGCATCGTAATACCCGATCCTGGGATAATTTCAAGACCTCCATTACCGCTCTGGATACCTCCGACAGTGAGCATTCCTGAAGGGTTAGTGGTACCGATACCGACGTTACCGCCTGCCGCCTGCAAACTTATGTTGTATGCAGTTGCAGATCCATCAATACGTCCTCCTTGGATCCAAGACTTCCCATCACTGTTAGCTCCGAAGTTAAGACCGTAGCCTCCGCCCGTTGGAGAGACCGTAAGACCCACGCCCGTTGGAGAGCCTAGAGTCATGCTTGACGCAGCTGTGGCAGCTACTTGGAGTTGGCTAAGCGGGACTGTGGTATTAATTCCAACCTT
>JAHJZL010000077.1 GCA_018826405.1 Patescibacteria group bacterium | reverse complement strand
GCTCCTCTTGTTCGTTTTGATACAGATTCAATACGCACTCCCGCTATGGCACGCAAGGCAGTTGAGGCCTTTGAAGTTCCTGGCAGTATTGCTGTTGGAACAGAGTTCATGCTTCCCTGGCTTTCGTCTGCTTCCCCGCTCCAACTTGCAGTTGTTGCTTCTGCAGACAGCTTGCTCGCGCTTCCGTTCTGGAGAAGTCGCGAACGCTTTCTACGCATACTGCTTACACTTCGAGAGAAAGCAGAGAAAACTATTGTTGCAACCAGACGCATGGACGACAGTGCGCTCCATGCAGCAGAGCATCCTGAAGAAGAATCATTTTTTGAGGAAGAGGCTGCGCTACGCAGAGCACTTGGATATCCTCCATACGGGACGCTTCTTACCGTTAGCTCAACAGGAAGCAGAGACCAACTGGAAAAAGCAGCTACACGTATTACAGAAATAGCGGGCGCGAACTCACTCCACTCGCTTCCAGAAAAGGGACTTGTTCCAAGAGGCTTCATGCGTACGTGGGTAGTGCAGCTTCCGGAAGGTGTGTGGCCCGAAGCCACACTCTCCAGAGCACTCTCTGGACTTCCCCCCTCATTTCGTGTCCTTATTGACCCAGACTCATTGCAATGATACAAGAAAGGGACATCAGGCCGAGACATCCTGGTGTCAGGGGCTCCCTGGTTTCTCCCGAGGCCAGTGGACGTGCTCGTGTCGCTTCCCTCCCACCTGCACCGGTGCCGCTGATTGAGTTAGTCGCCCTCCTGGAACGCCAACCCGGCCAGACAGAGAGACGATGGTCCCTTCAGCGGCACCACCTGCCCCCTGATATGATCTTTCACCCGACCCACCATGGTCGGTTTTTTGTTTTTTGCTATAGTCGCCATATGGCTTCAATAGTTCAAAACGGAGAACAAGTGCTCAGAGAAGTTGCTCCTGCACTTCCTGAGGAACTTTTTAATACACCTGAGCTCGCGCAGATCCTTGAGGATATGCGTACTGCGCTCGATGCTGAACCTGATGGTGTTGCGCTTGCAGCTCCTCAGATTGGAGTTTCCTACCGTATTTTTATTGTTCGCTACGACCGTATTGTTCCTCCTCCTGAAGACGGAGATGCTGAACTTCCTGCTGATGTTGGCGTATATATAAATCCTGAGTTTATTCGTACATCTCAGAGGCGTCTTGAAGTAGATGAGGGATGTTTGTCTGTGCGCGGCATATATGGAAAGACACGACGCTATGAGCGTGCAACAGTACGCGCGCGTCGTGAGGACGGAAGTTCGTTCGAGCGCGGAGGCGGAGGTCTACTTGCGCAGATATTCCAGCATGAGACTGACCACCTAGACGGTACTCTGTTTATTGATCACGCTACCGATCTCGTTGAGATTAAGCGCACTTCCGATGACACATAATCCCTTTGTCTTTTTTGGCACACCCATAGTTGCGCGCGATACACTCGCTCGCTTAGTTGAGGCAGGGTATGTTCCCTCTCTTGTTGTTACGTCTCCAGACGCACCCAAAGGCCGTGGACTAGCGCTCACCCCCTCTGAAACTCGTGTATGGGCAGAAGAACATAACATCCCTGTTGAGACTCCAGAGAAGCTATCACCTGAATACATTGAAGGGCTTGTTTCAAGAGGATACTCCTATGCACTCGTTGTTGCGTACGGGAAGATTCTTCCCCAGTCGCTTATAGACGCATTTCCGCTTGGTGTGTTGAATGTGCACTATTCCCTGCTCCCTGCATACAGAGGAGCCTCCCCTGTTGAAACTGCGCTTTTGAACGGAGAGACTGAGACAGGAGTCTCTGTTCAGAGAATGGTGTTCAAGCTTGATGCGGGAGACGTACTCAGCTCAACAGAGGTTTCCATACTGCCTGAAGAAACAACGAAAGAGCTCCGTGCGCGTCTCGTACATGTTGGAGCAGATCTACTTGTTTCCCTCCTACCTGCCTTTGAAGAAGGTACGCTTGTTGGAGTTCCTCAAGACGAATCTCTAGTTACGTTCTCAGGAAAGCTTAAGAAAGAAGACGGGAAACTTTCTTTGCTTGGAGACGCCAACAAAAACTGGAATACATACCGCGCCTTTGCGGAATCTCCAGGCACTCACTTCTTTATGTCTAAAGCAGACAAACAGCTTCGAGTGAAGCTGGTGTCTGCAGTATTTGAGAACTCTATGTTTGTTCCTGTGCGTGTTGTGCCTGAAGGAAAGAAGGAGATGGCATACCAAGACCTCCTGAATACTGGATGGACTCCTCTTTAGGAACTAAAGCCTCGGAGCAAAGACTTAATTGTTGCTCCGCCTCGGCGTGCAAGATCTTGTTTCTTTTCTTGCGTTGTTCTAACGGCCCGCGCAAGTTCAGCGACGGATTCGTCTATAGCTTTCTCTATAGCGTCTTCCGTTGCAACAGCTCGGAAGAGTTTGCCGTCTAGGTCAAAGTTAATCTCTGCTCTCCAGATACGTCCTGCTGCTTGGCTGTGTGTCTCTTTTTCAAGCTCCACATAGACCTGCACAACTTCTTCACTCTTCTTCACATACTTCTTTAGAGAACCTATCTTGCGTTGCGCGTACCTGCTTACTGAGGATGGGAGTTCATAATTGGTGCCTTTGAAATGTATTTCCATAGTGAGGTGCGCTTAGGGATTGAATAATGGGCGTGATTCTTTATTCTACTGTTTTGGCGTAAAGGTAGCGTGAAGATACGCAACAATGTCATCAGACTCGTACATTGCTACGTTTCTCTCTGCATCAATGAGATATGGCATCTGCTTCTTTCCGCCGTGTGCAATGAGCTCTTCAGAAACACCTGGCTCTGCAACATTCCTAATGTCCAGAGTTAGTCCCAATTCCTCTGCTGCCTTAAGGACCTTAGGGCTATATGGGCAGCCAGTTTTAACATAGAGTATTGGCATAGAGGTGTGTGTTTAGCTCGTATACACTCAGTATACCAAGGCCACTGGTTGCCGAATGGTGGATATCAGCTAGAATGGCCTAGTTCGTATGTACTGAGCACATACGAGTGCATTCCGCGGTAGCTCAGCGGTAGAGCGGTCGACTGTTAATCGATTGGTCGCAGGTTCGAATCCTGC
>JAHJZL010000076.1 GCA_018826405.1 Patescibacteria group bacterium | reverse complement strand
AGATTGTTGCGGGTATGGTGCTTGCTATTGAACCTATAGCTAATTTAGGAAAGGCAGCAGTTATGTTGGCGCCAGACGGGTATACGTACAGGACGAGGGACGGATCACTATCTGCCCATTTTGAGCACACTATTCTTGTTGAGGAGGAGGAGACTATTGTGCTTACGAGGAGAGAGGACGAAGCAGTCTAGGTATGGAAGCGAACCTCCCAAATCCATACGGATTGAACGAGGGCTATATGTGGTACCCAACGCCAGTAGACTGGTTTGAGGAAATGCCAGAAACCGTACAGGCAGGAGAAACAGAGTTAGAAAAGAAGTCCGGATTTCACGTGAGCTTGTTTGAGCTTCCGCATCTTGCAGAGAGCATTGCAGCAAAAACAGGCATCTCTGTTGAGGAAGCGCAGGAGGAAATAGTCAGAACCTTCGTTTCGTATGTTGCAGAGAAGCCGATAGTTTTTAGAGGCTTTTTAAATGATTTCAGGATTGCCGAGAAAGAAGAAAGGAAGAGCGTTGTGGTTAGGTGCGAGATGGAGAATCTTGATGGATTCTTTGAGACTCTAGAGAAGCGGTATTCAATTTCTCTGTATCGACAGCCTGCACACGTAACCATTTACACACTTGGACACAATAAGGGAATAGGGATTCATACAACAGAAGAGATGGAACAACTCCCTGAGATTGAGCTTCCTGCTGTGTTCGCTGTACTCGGGGGGTATAGTTAGTACATGACCCACTATCGCAAGCTAGTTAGAGACAATATCCCTGATATTTTGGATTCTAGGGGTGTGCCGTATACAAAGCACATTGCAAACGAAGCGGAGTACAAACAAGAGTTAATTAAAAAACTCCTTGAGGAAGCTGGCGAGTTTGCAGAAGCAACTTCTGTTGTAGAGTTAGCCGATGTACTTGAGGTTGTTATGGCACTTCAGGCACTGCCTGAATACACAGACCTAGAGCGTGTACGTGCGGAGAAGCGTGCGGAGCGCGGTGCGTTTGAGAAGAGACTTATTCTCGAGGGAGATAAGTAGGCATATGCTGACAGGCCAAGGGGCCTATAGTATAGTGCGAGCATATGCGCCCTCGGGCGATTTTTAGTAAACACTTATATATGCCAATCCCACACCCAAAACTAGAACGCACGTTCGTTATAGTAAAACCTGACGGAGTTCAGCGTTCTCTCATTGGAGAGATTATTAAGCGCTTTGAGCGAACAGGTCTTAAATTGATCGGTCTTAAGCTCACTGTTCTTGATTCAGATCGCATCTGGAAGCACTACAGCAAGGATGACGAGTGGTTCATTAAGAAGGGAACTAAGATTGCTGAAGACCGTGCTGCCGCAGGACTCTCAGCTGAGAAGGAGCCTATTGAGTACGGAAAGGACATCATTAGAGCTCTTGAGAAGTTCATGACCTCAGGTCCTGTAGTAATGATGGCGTGGGAGGGTAATTCAGCAGTGAATGTAGTCACTAAACTTGTGGGCGGAACTGAGCCAGCAACTTCAGATGTGGGTACTATTCGTGGAGACTTCACCATAGACTCCTACAACATTGCAGCAGTTGATGATCGTGCAGTGCGTAATCTTATCCACTGCTCTGATACACCTGAAAATGGAGACAATGAGATTTCGCTTTGGTTCACTCCTGAAGAGCTTATTACCTACAGACTTGTGGGTGATCAGATCATCTACGATGTGAATCTTGATGGGATCTTGGAATAATATTTTCCCCGCGTATACTCTTGAGTGGAGCCGCCCTTAAACGCAACTTGCTTAATTTTCGGGAGTCTTATATTCACGTGTCGGAGTGTTCCTTTGTGGACTAACCGGTGCGATGCGGACACCCACGTGGCATCAAAAAGTTGCCACATGGGGGCGGTTCCGTTGAAAGCCCGCCGTTTGGCGGGCTTTCAACGTGCTACCATACCCGCATGCGTCTCCCTTGGCTCATATCTGCGCTTATTCTTGCCGCGCTTCTAGCAACGCTGCAGCATGTAGCACTCACTGAATATTTGTACTGGCGGTATCACTGGTTTGATACCCTCATGCACTTCTTAGGAGGACTTGCTGTTGCTTCTTTTGTTGTTGGTGTGCTGCACAAACACCGGGCACAACTCTTTCTCGTTGGCATGGTTGGTATTGCCGTTGGATGGGAAGTGTTTGAGTTTGCTATAGGAACACAGCGCGAGGCCAACTTCGTATTTGATACTTCACTTGATTTACTTATGGACACACTCGGTATGGCAACGGTGTATTTAGTAGCTAGATATACTCTATGGCGCTCCGCGTAACGTTCCATGGGGGAGCGGGGTCTGTTACGGGCTCAAACTTCCTCATTGAAGGAACAAAAGGGAAGATTCTTGTTGATTGCGGTCTTGAGCAAGGCCAGGACTTCTGCATGCAGTGCATGTATGCACCATTTCCGTATGACGTAGCTTCCATTGATGCGCTTGTTATTACGCACGCACATCTCGACCACATTGGAAGAGGCCCGAAGCTTATCCGCGAAGGATTCAAGGGCACTGTCTATATGACTCCGCCAACACGAGATCTCACTGCACTTATGCTTAAAGACAGTGTAGGGCTCTTGTCTCGCGAGGCGAAACGCCTAGGACAGGACCCGCTCTATTCAGAACAAGACGCCACTGCTTTTATGGAGCAGGTTGTTACGGTTGATTATCACGAAGAGAAAGAGGTGGCTCCAGGGCTTTCAATATACTTGCGAGACACGGGACATATTCTCGGAGCCGCTAGTGTGCGTATT
>JAHJZL010000075.1 GCA_018826405.1 Patescibacteria group bacterium | reverse complement strand
CGTACGCGCTGGACCACTGGATTCCTGCGTAACGTAATGACTGACTACAGAGATCTAGTGGGTAATCCCCACTACGGCATCTTGGGTCTCATGGTTCTCCCTCTTGGATTTGTGGCTATCGTTGGCGGTGTCTTTCTATTCGTTGTCGCACTCGTTGCGGGCCTCGTAGCGCTCATTGAGCGCCTCATCATTACCAGCGGTGTACCGCTTTCCTACACCCTCGTGCCTCGCTTCTCACCTGAGTGGTTCTATACACCAATCACTTTCTTACTCCTCTCAAGTGTTGTTGTTGGAATCCTCTCAATCTCTCTTGTACTTATTGGGCGCAATGTCTCCAGAACCCCCGCTAAGGTATTCCTAGGAATTATTGGCTATACTTTTGTATATGCACTTATTGCACCCTTCTGGCTGCTGCGCGCACTGTATGATGTTCTAACTGGTAGACGCCGCGCTTGGCGCTAATCTTTACTAATAAATCTCTTTCTTATGCCTCTTCCCGCACGCAATGCCCTGTTCGCTCTCTTAATTACAATCGCCATCCTTGGCACGATTGTCTTTACTATTCACCAACTAGACCAAGAACGTCTTCGAGAATTGGACGCACTGCAAGTGCAGCTCGCAACAGATACGCTCTCTCTAGAGACTCAGTTCTCTTTGCTTGAGGAAGCGCCCTGCGAGGACCTTTCTGTTGGCACTGAGCTCACTCAGGAAGTATCGAGCCTGGGAGACCGACTAGGAGCTGCAGAGAGCCGTCTGGGGAGCACGAACGTTGAGGTGCTACGCCTCAAGAAGCAATACACTCTCCTTCAAATCCGAGACTACCTCCTCACCAAGCGCCTTGCTGCGACCTGTGACATTGAACCTATTACAGCGCTCTACTTCTACTCAAACGAAGAAGGCCAGTGCGAGAATTGTGACCGTGCCGGATACGCGCTTTCCTATCTGCGCCAGACGTATCCTTCTTTGCGCGTGTACTCATTTGACTACAACCTAGACCTTGGCGCACTCAAGACACTTGTTGCAGTTGAAAAGATTAATAACGACTTGCCAGCCTTCGTTATTAACGGCAAACGTTCATACGGCTTTACGGATCTCGAAACATTCCAGAAACTGTTTCCTGAGGAATTGTTTGCAACATCAACGGCAACAACATCGAAGCCTAAGAGATAAATGCAAAACACCCGCCATTTCTGGCGGGTGTTTTTATTGGAGCCGGGAGCGAGGCTTGAACTCGCGACCTACGGTTTACAAAACCGTTGCTCTACCAACTGAGCTATCCCGGCGCACAGTTCCTCCTTTTTAACACTCTAGTCCTCTTTCTTCAAGCGGCGAGTATTTATAGTTTTACGCATCCGCATGAGTAGCTTTTCTAGCGGTTTCGCTTCCTGTGTATCCTCAAGGGAACTCTCTATACCTCTCCGCTCTCGCAAGGACTTAACAGCCCTCGTTAGAAGGCGCTCTGCTGCCCGCACAAGGCCCAAAACACTGTGTGCTATATCATGTGCAACCCGCTCGCTCACAGAGACAACGAGGTGCTTTATAAAGGCACTCCAGTCTACATGGGAGACAATGAAGAGCGTTCTGGAAGTACGTGCATCTATGCTGTTACGGAGCTTTCCCGCAACTCGCAGACCCCGCTTCTTCTCAAAGGCAGTTAGGATAAGAAACCCTCCAAAGAGAGCGAGAGAAACTGCAATGAGAATAAGATAAATCATAGACAGAAAGAGCGGCTTAAGCCGCTCTTTAGCTTAACGTGATGAGAAGCGAGCGAACTTCGAAATCTCAACGCGTTCTCCAAACTTCTGGGCGGCTTCGTTCAAGAGATCGCGGATGCTCTTGCTCTCGTCCTTAATGAAGGGCTGCGCAAGAAGTACTTGGTCCTTGAAGTAGCTTCCCATCTTCCCCTCAAGAATCTTCTCCTGCATCTCTACAGGCTTGTCCTTAACTTCCTCAACAAATACTGCGTGTGCCGCCTCTTTTGCATCAGAAGAGATATCTTCGTCTGAAAGGTATGTTGGGTTTGCAGCTGCAACGTGCATCGCTATATCGCGAGCGAGTGCAACGAAGTCTTCGTTCTTTGATACGAAATCTGTCTCTGAGGAGAGAAGCACCATAGCTCCAACAGCTCCGTCATGTACATAGCTTCCGATTGTGCCTGCACCAAGTTCGCGGTCTGCTTTCTTATCTGCAGCAGCTCCTGAGCGCTTGCGGAGGATAACTTCTGCCTTGTCCATATCTCCCTCAGCTTCCTCAAGGGCCTTGCGGCACTGCATGATTGATACACCAGTACGATCGCGAAGCTCTTTAATTACATCAATAGAAATGTCCATGACAGATACAGTGTTAGTCAGTAAATATAAGAAACGACAGGTATGATCACTACCCCTTGAGACCAGTCTCGTATGCCTCAGCAAGCTCGTTGAGCACTAGATCAATTACAGAACGAGACGCATCATTCACCACGATTGGGTATGCCGCATCCTTAAGGTTGCAGTCTGAACTCATGACTCCAATAACTGGAATGCCTGCAGACTTTGCCTCGCGAGAAGCATGTGCCTCGTGACGAGTATCAACAATGATCATTGCATCAGGGCGGCGCGCAAGACTTCCGAGTCCTGAGAGTCGCTCAGTAAGCTTTGCAATCTCGCGATCAATACGTACGCGCTCTAGCTTTGTGTAGAGCTTTGTAAGCTCTCCTGCATCGCGCTTCTGTGAAAGGTCTGCAAGTCGGTCAATACGCTTCTTAATCTCAGTGAAGTTTGAGATAGTACCTCCAAGCCAACGTCCTGCAACGAATGGGATTCCAAGTCGCTTTCCTGTTGCCTTAACAGCGTCAGATGCCTCACGCTTCCCTCCTACGATAAGTACTACCTTCCCGTCTCGAGCTAGTGTCGCCATTACCTCCTTAGCCTTTGCAAGCTGAGTGTCAGTCTTCTGTAGGTCAAAAATCTCAAGGTTTGCCTTGTTTCCTAGCACAAAAGAACGCATGGTTGGGTGGCGACGGCTCTTTACTTGCGCAAAGTGTGCACCAGCACCAAACAAGCGCTCAACGCCCGGTCCGGTTTGCCCGGTTTTAGTTGCTTCAGTCATGATTTTAGAAGGATATCACAGGCCGTTCTGGCTTTCAATCATCGTCCTCGGCAGCGCCAATTCCTCCCTGCTCTGAGGCTTGCTGCAGAGCCTCAATAATAGGGTCAATTCCTCCCTGCAAAATCTTCGGGAGATTGTGCCAACTCTCCTTTATGCGGTGGTCGGTAACCCGATCCTGTAAGAAATTGTACGTTCTAATCTTCTCAGAGCGATCTCCAGTACCTATTTGCCCTGCTCGCAAGTCAGCATGTGTCTTAGCTTCTTCCTCTATGGCAATTGCTTCAAGCTTTGCAGCAAGAATTCCCATAGCCTTCTCTCGGTTCCCAAGCTGGCTGCGTTCGCTTGAGGAGCGAACATCAATACCTGATGGAATATGGATGAGGCGTACTGCAGTCTCCACCTTGTTTACGTTCTGTCCGCCCGCTCCACCTGAGCGCGTAAACTCCATTTCAATATCTGAGGGATTAATCTCAACAACAGGCTTAGTGCGAATTGGAAGTGCCGCTACTGATGCTGTTGATGTGTGTATGCGTCCAGACTTCTCCGTTAGCGGAACTCTCTGGACACGATGCACTCCTGTCTCAAACCGAAGTGCGTCGTACGCTGCAGCCCCCTCAATTTCAAGTGTCAGTTCGTCAATAATACGAACGCGCATGCGCTTAGACTCTGCATATTTTAAGTACATCTCTCTAAGCTCCTGTGCAAAAAGCGTCGCCTCGTCTCCTCCCGCTCCTGCGCGAAATTCAAGCACAATAGCCTTTGGGCGAGCTGCCTCTTCCTTATCTTTGTCCAAAATCTGCTCAATCTCCCTTAGGATCTCTTGTTGCCTAGCTCCCATTCTTTCCTCGTCCTCAACAACCATCTCAAGCAGGGCCGCATCGTCTCCTGCAGCTTCACGCGCTTCAGCACGCTCTTTTTCTAAGCGCTCATATTCTTCAGCCAGGTAGGCTGTCTGATGATTTTGTTTAAATTCTGGAGAGTATTCCATAAGTTCATAGTAACGTATGAACGCCCCGCCCACGGGTGGGCGGGGCGTTCAGTACACCTCCTTACTTCTTCTTAGCTGCCGCAACGCGCTGCTTGAAGCGCTCAACACGTCCAGTCTTATCAAGCGTGCGGTCTTCACCTGTGTAGAACGGGTGTGACTGGCTTGAGATCTCAATTACATACTTTGGGTATTCTTTCCCTTCATATGTACCGGTCTGGTCTGTGCGAATAGTTGAGCCAACCAAAAACTGAGCGCCAGAAGACATGTCCTCAAAGAGAACAGTACGGTACTCTGCTGGGTGAATATCCTTTTTCATAGTTCTGTGACTATACCAGAGGCCCTAAAACCAAGCAACTAGAACTCCTCAAACTCAGGGATCACGTTCACTATAACTGAGTCTGTTATAGCTCCATTATCACAACTTATACGGTAGGTGCTTTGGGTATTGATGGTTCCTGTTGGGGAGCTACCTGCAGGCACTGTACATGAAGCAGCTGGAATAGTTTGAGAAATTCCGGGTCCTGTAATCACACAGGAGGTATTAATGCCGGCCGCTGTCCAAGATAATGTTGTTGAGCTTCCAGGGCGAACACGAGCGGGAACTGCCGTTATGTCTACCGTGCGTGTTCCTGTACATGCAGCAACTGAGACAACCGGACAAACTCCAGGAAGATTCGCTCCTGATGCAGTAACCTGCATTCCATAATTCCCAGCAGCAGAGAATGTACGAGTTACTGTTCCCGCCGATCCAAATCCTGTTGCACCATCTGGAGCAAGCCACGTATAGGGACTTCCTGCAGCTCCTGAAGGTGACGCCGTGTACGTAACGCTTCCACCTAGATTAGCACTTGTGTTACTTACTGAACACGTAACTCCGTTAGCATTAACAACACTCGTAACACTGATTGCCGTTAGGGGTCCACAGTTATTTGCTTCATTAGTTTCAACAACCGTTCCATACCAGTCTCCACACACCTGAGCTTGGTACGTACCTTCTGCAGGGAATGTATAGGAGAAAGAACGAGTATCCCCTGCACCTGGTTGAATTGCGGGTATGTTAACCGTTGTTGAGTACACTGTTTTACCCCCGCTATTTTTCAATAAAAAGTACGTGTCGCTCGCGCTCGCCACTGCCCCTCCAATGTTTGTGACGGTTCCGGACAATGTTGTTGATTGTCCCGCAATTGCCCCAGTTGGTGTAATACCTCCTGCAGTTAGATCTGTTCCGGATCCCTGCACACACGCGTCACCGGTACCGATAACACCGTATCCGGACCCTTTAAAGGAAAGCCACCCAATAACTCCGTTACTGAGAGAAGGACCCCCTCCCCAAGCCTCTCCTTGCCATTCGCAGTTTGCAGCGGAAACAGCATACGAGTTTCCTGACAATTGAATCCAGCCTCCCCAATCTCCTGTTTGTACTGATGGTCCTGTTCCTGCAAGAGCACGCGCCCACCCAGTTACAGTTCCTGTCTGCTTATTGAATTCAGCACTACATGCACCTGAAGGACATCCTCCTAGATCACTACTGTTGAATGAGATCCATCCTATGTTTGGAGACCATGCATGCCCGCTCATTCTCCCATTTGCAGCGACAGATACTCCATAGTCTGTTCCTCCTGTGTTGGTGCTGTTGAATGATACCCAACCAATTGTTGAAGACCATGCCCATCCAGACAGATTATGTCCAGCTCCTGCATTCCCCCACTGAGGGAACGAAACGATCAAGACAAGTGCCGCGGAGAGTAAAAGTAATCGCATGGATTATAAGTATCTAATATGTCTGCGCAGGTTCGTAATTATGACCTCCGGTTCTATCAGTCACTTCATCATTACCATCACCTGTATACGTTGGCGGCGCAGGTGCTGCCCTGTCTCCATATGGCGCTGTACAGTCTAGTTTCCACTGCATCTGACAACCTCCCTTACGGTCATCAGTGTCGTCACGGTATGGTGTTGTCCACTGGTCTAGTGGCGCACAAAGAACTTGAGACGCAGCTCCAGTGCCGCATTGCCGCGCCTTGCTGTTGTCATTTCCTGTATCCGGTACAATTGACACACACAGCTGACATGACGCCATAGGACTCGCTACTGGCCACTCAGTAATACAGCTATCTCCAATGCAGTATCCACTATCAGTACCAATCTTTCGTGCCCACAAGTCCCCTACCTTTTGCTGGAATGTGGCCCCTACGTTAATTGGAGCTGAGACGTTTCCGTTAGGCGGAGCAGAAGCGGGCTGCGTAAATGCAGACTGCGCGAATACAACGCCCGAGACAGCAAAGACCGCAATAAATACAGTAAGTACTGGTTTCTGTATGATTTTTAAAGCTCGTTTTATGATTTGCATGGATACAATAAATTGGCGGAAATAATACTACTAGTATAGCGCCCCTGGGGCGCTATACCTCTTTCAATTAGATGTATGGGGGAAAACCTTTATTCTCCCGAGAGAATATTCTGTCTATCTTCAAACGTAAGATCTGTCGCTGCTGGGTTGTTTGGAAGCTGCTCTAGATACCCTTCTCGTTTTGCACCCTCACTAATAACATACTGCTCCTTTAGATACGGGAACATGAGCCATACGAGACCAGCAACTAGCAGTGCGGCGAGTACGACTACAATTGCAACGATTACATACTTCTTCCCCTTAGAAGGCTCGGCTACTTGCTGTACTGGTACTGTGTCCATGTATTTGTGTGTTAATTATGTTCTTCAAGCTAGAACTCCTCAAACTCAGGAATCACGTTCACAATAACTGAGTCTGTTATTGCTCCATTGTCACAGCTGATACGGTACGTACTTTGCGCGGTGATGGTCCCTGAAGAGCTACTTCCCGTAGGGACAGTACATGAAGCCGCCGATACTGTCTGAGACACACCTGGTCCTGTGATAACACATGTTGTGTTTATCCCTGCAGCATTCCAAGAGAGCGTTGTAGAACTTCCTGACCGCACACGAGCAGGGCTTGCACTAATGTCTACTGTACGAGTACCCGTACATGCAGCAACTGAAACAATGGGACAAACTGCGGCCGAATTAGCACCTGATGCTGAGACCTGCATTCCATAATTCCCAGCAGTGGTGAAGGTGCGGTTTGCAGATGACGCAGTTCCAAAGCCCGTTGCTCCATCAGCAGCAACCCATGTGTAGGGACCTCCTGCAGATCCTGAAGGTGTTGCGCTGTATGTAACACTTCCCCCTGGATTAACACTCGTATTGCTTACAGAGCAAGACACTGTATTTGCATTTACAATGCTCGTTACACTAATGAGCGTAAGAGGACCACAGTTATTTCCTTCATTCGCTTCAGCTACTGAACCAAACCAATCTCCACATACCTGAGCTTGGTACGTACCCTCTGCTGGGAATGTAATTGCGAAGGAGCGCGTATCTCCTGCTCCTGGCTGGATTGCAGGAATATTTACCGTACTTGTGTGTATAGCCTTTCCACTGCTGTTAGTGACAGCAAAGTACGTATTGCTCGCACTCGCAACTGCACCTCCACTGTTCGTAACTGTTCCAGACAAGGTAGTTGATTGACCAACCCTTGCCGTTGTTGGAGAGATACTACCTGCCGTAAGATCTGCTAGCGTTGCTACTGGACTTACAGTAACCGTGGCAGACGCCGTCGCCACCTGATCTGGACTAGACGCAGAACCCTGACATTGATAGATCTCAGTGTTTATGTTGCACGCGTTCACCGTGTTCTTTTTACATATGGTGAGGCCTGGAGCATTTGTACAAGCTTTTCCTTGTGGGTTTGCAGGACAGTTGGGTACGCTTGAGTACGCTTTGTTGGTATCAGTCACTGGACACGCGAAATCACTAGTATCGCTATCATAGTACTGCCACGTACCTGCAGACGACGTACCTCCCGATGCTGAACATAGAAGTGTATAGGTTGTAGTGGTTTGCGGAGAAACAGAACGCGTTCCCGAGGTAGAAATTGTGCCAATGCTTTCATTAAGCGAACACATGCTGGCATTGGTTGAACTCCAGGTAAGCAGTGACGCCAGTCCACTAACAATACTCGCTGGATTTGCAGTGAGTGTTGCCGTCGGAGTCTTACCTACAACTTCCGCAGAACAAATCGCTACAGCAGTGCCTGTTGTTGAGCCAGAAGTGGCCTCACACACATACTCCTGCCCTGTAACCTGGTACCTATCATTTGCGTACTGCGAGGGGCAGGTGTTTTCAGACCCGGTTTTAATATCGTATTGCGTATAACGAGTTCCTACCGTTGTTGCAGAACAAGTCGGCTGCCTTCTGTGATCAACACCTCCAGTGACTGAGTTAACATTGTCAGTACATATAGGTCCTGACTCAGTTCCAATTGCTTGCCATCCATATCCTGCCGTACCACTGGTACTAGCAGACACAGCTACCTGCGCTGATTTAGTACCTGTACTACTATATGCTTTTGAAACATTCTTAGTTGTTCCCGTCAGTCCGTTTGTTCCAGACCATGCATATGTGTATGTCGCATTAGATGAGCCAGAAGCTGTACAAGTATATTTTAGAACTGATCCATATGCTGCGTGTGCATTATTTTGACCTTCACCATCACTGAATTCCTGTCCATCACACCCAGCGCTCTGACGGCACCGAGCTCCTTCAACAGTACATGTACTTCCGTCCATTATGTCATCAGAACAATCATTGTTCAGGGACGCATAATTCTGTCCACCTGAGCAAATTTTCGTGTACGATGGGTTCCCGCGCTTCCAGGTCAATTGGTTTGAACCTCCTCCAGCTGAGGTAGTAGCAGACCACTCTATGCTTTCGTTTACTTGCGCAACTTCAGGACCAGCTGAACAGTATGCAGTGAACGGCTCAGGCGCGGCTGCTACAGTAATTGTTCTTTCTGCAGTGACAGGACCTGAAGTGGACTGGCACGTAATAGTGTAGGTTGTATTGCTTGTGGGAGACACGGTGCGTGTACCATTTGCGTTTGCTGATACTGACCCAACTCCGTTATCAATAGAACATGAGGTTACTCTTGAGGAAGTGAACGAGAGTTGAGACGATCTACCGCTTTCAATAGTCAACGGTGTTGCCGTCATGCTCACGGTTGGACTAGGAGTAGGAGGTTCATAGACACCAGGATCATCCACACAAGAATCACTCCCAAACCCTACATATCCTCCACAGGGAGAAACTTCCAGCAGCACAGCATTCGCAATTGAAACGCCAACAGAGAAAGTTGCGACTACTACGAGGACGAATGCGATAGTAATGTTTTTCAGATTTTGCATGGCAGTAGTAAAGAAATTCATAAGCTAGCGGATGAATCTGTTAGCGTACGTGGTTGGGAACGTGTACGTATTAGTCTCTGTTGCAGATCCATCAAGATGTATTTTCCACACGATCCCTGTTCCTTCTGTACTGTTATCAATTCCGTACGCTGCATTATCTGCAAAGATAATATCAGTGTATGGATTCACTGGTGTCATAAGCGGCTCCATACCGAGAGGCTGGTCTGCCGTAACACGATAGACGCTGTATATAGAGAATGCGTGCGTTACGGAGTCCTTCATAGCAACATACATGCCGTCAGAAGAAACTTTTGCTGTGTGGTCTACAGCATCAAATACTGGTATCGGCGTTATAAATCCATTGTATGCGTCACGTTGTGCGAGGGAATTAACAACCACACCATCAGCAGAAGTGTATAGAAGATAGGGGGCACCTTCGCGCACGAAGAACTCCGGATCAAAACCAACTCCGAGCTCAACATCTCGTCCAGACTCTAAATCAATGACGTGTACTGCCCAAGACGAAATTCTTCCCGCAAACATTTGAGACTCGTCCGTACGCGATGCATAGGCTACAAAGGTACCGTCTGAAGAAATAGCTAACGATGCTTTAGCTGCCGGGCCAGCCGCAAGCATTCTTGGATTCTTACCAACCACCCACACTTCCTGAAAACCTGAATCTTTTGAGGTTACGATTGCTGCTTGTACCCCCGCACCAGAAGCATAATCGTCTAGAGTTCCTGAAACTCCCTTGATGGTTTTAGTGGTAAGTCCAAAGAAACCGAAAGAATTCGGTTGTATATCACTCACGGTGCGCTCAACAACGAAAATACCGCTAAGCTCGTACTGCGCAACAATACGGTCTATAAGCCTATACCCATCCACACGTACTAGAAAAAGTGCGGCAATAGCCACTAAAATTGCTACAACGATACCTCCGATGATATACGTACGAGTTGATAAGGTAGTTAGTTTTCCCTTTTGAATAGGTTTCTGCTCAACAGTTGGGGTGCCAGGTTCTTGCATATGTACCTAATAGTACCCTGCTTCTGGAAGAAATAAGCTTGGACTGTTAACAAAACTTCCGTTCCCCTGCTCAGTTCGCATTCAAGAAATCAATATCTTTCTGGAAGGCTGCAGCCTTAGACATCACGCTATTTCCGTATCCCTGTCCTGAAGTTGCCCAGTTCCCTCCTGCGTAGTAGCGAGCTGCAGCTGTGTGCTCTGCAATATAACTTCCTCCTGCAGCACCCACGTCTGCAAGATACAGTCCTGTTGCTGTAATGGCATGGAGTGCATTCCATGGGTCAGCGGCAGCAACTCCAAGCGCACTCTTAATCTTTCCCTCAAACATCTCCCATGTTGAAGGGATAAACTGCGTAGGACCCATAGCTCCTCCGTATCCTCCTGGAAGCGGACAGGATATTGGCGTATTCGCCCAATCACGTCCTGCTGCTTTCATGAGACGAGCAAACGGCACGGTATCACGTGGGGCTTTCATGGTGCCTGGGAACGGAGTGCCAGTGTTCTTTCCCTTTCCGTCTCCCGTCTCAAGGCTTGTTATCAAACACTGTCCTACGTTCTTCCCAAGATCTGACTCTTGCGAAAGGATGGCGAGTATAAGCGCAGCACGAACACCTGTTATTTTTGACGCAGTCTTCGCGTAATCAACTGCTTGCCCAAACTGAATACCGCTTGTGTCACGCAACGGGAAAAGCTTTGCACGAATTTGAGCTGCTGTTTGCTCCTGCGCAGACTTCAGCTGTCTGTACTGACTCTCCTGTCCCTTTGTCTCTGCGAGAAGTTTCTTCTTCTCAGCCTCCTTTGCTTGTACTTTCTGCTGGTTCAATAAAAGTGCAGATTTAAGAATCTGTTGATTGGTGCGAGCTCCTTCAAGTCCTGTCTTCTCTTTCTCTGTTTGTTGGCGCGTATCTCTCAATTCTTCAAACGATTCACGCATCGCTGCCTTAATACTTGCGAACGAATCTAAGTCTGCGAAGAAGTCAGAGAGATCCTGTGTTGAAAGAACTGCCTCAACGAGCGTGTACTCGTCTATAGCATCCGTCTTGCGGATAATCTGGGCGAGTGAATCTTTCTCTCGCACTAGTTTGTCTGAGAGTGAGTTAATGGTCCTTCCGTGCACAACGATGCCTGCAGAAAGCGCTCTAATCTCAACTTCTGTAGTCTGCACTTGTAGTTTTGCCTTCTTAATCTCTCCATCCAAAATAGCGATATCGCGCTGCAAAGATTGCCCCTGAGAAGACAGCGTATCAATCGTTGCCTGCGTCTTAACCATATCTTTCTCAAGCTGAGCCAGCTGGCGCTCAAGAGCAGCACGCTCCTGAGCAGTTAAATCTGTGCTTTGTGCACCAACAACAAGCGGGCCGAGCAGTACTGCGCCAAGTATAAGAGGGAGTATGAAAAGTCTTCGCATAAATCAGGTAGTAGTATATCAGACGTACAAAAAGCCCCGCACATACATGCGGGGCTTTTTGCAACAGAATACTTATTCTGCGTCTTCGCCTGCGTCCTCCTTGCCTTTCTTCTCAACTTCAATTGCATCCATATCTGGAGCTGCAGTATCCTCTTCAGGCTCTTCTTCAACTGCCTGCGCGAGCGCAACAATCTCGTCTGCAGGTGTAAGAATCTCAACTCCTGCTGGTGCTTTGATGTCTCCAACACGGATCTGATCCTCAAGTGTTGCAAGTGCGCTGATATCAACCTCAATCTCTGTTGGGATCTTTGAAGGATCAGACTCAATCTCAACTTCATGAAGCACCTTAACGAGGTTAGCTCCTTCGTTAACTGCCTGGGACTCTCCAACGAATGAAAGTGCAGTTGTTACCGTTACCTTTGCTCCCTTTTGTACTGCATAGAGATCAGTGTGGCGTGGAGTGTGCGTAACTGGATCACGATCTAGGTCATGAATAAGGACCTGCATTGGCTTATCAAGTCCTGAAAGCTCAATAAGTCCTGATTCTCCTCCGTGGCGAAGCACTGCCTCAAACTCATGCAATGAGAGAGAGATGCTAATCGGATCCTGTTTAGGGCCGTATACAACGGCAGGAATAAGGCCGTCCTTCGCGAGAAGTCCGGAGGTCTTTCCAGTAATTGTGCGGGGTGTTGCGGTAAGGCTATGCATAGTGGATGGAGTATGCCTGAAAACAGCGCGTGAGGCAAGCTAATTGCACCGTGCGTACGTTGGCACTCCTGCCGTGTGCCAACAAAAGGTTCCTGATACGGGCGCTGGCGTCTGCACGCTGCACCAGGTGCCTGTCTTCTCGCTCTGTCTTAAAATCGCGTATTCGTTTGGATATGAAGCACTCATACAATACCTATATCCGGTGCTCGTATTGCCAAACTTTGGATCTATAGGGATCTCTGCAATATATTTTGGTACGAGTTCGTCAGTGAGTACTGAAAGACAGGTGCTTGTAGTACATCCGTACAAACTTCCTCCCGTCGGAGGATAGCTACCAGGATTATCTAGTCTATAGAGACCAAGTGCCCGTATAACAGAATTCATTTCTGTCTGGCGCTTTGCTTCCCTGCCCTTTAGCCGCGCAGTATTTAAAGAAGCCAATACCACTGAAGAAAGAAGCCCGATTATTGCAATAACAACTAAAAGTTCAATGAGGGTAAATCCTTTGGATTTCATGTTTATAAAATTGGATCTGGGAGCGCGTCTGGAGCCTGGGCAGTTCCTGAAAAAATCAAAAAGGCAGCAAACAAGAGTACGAGGACACTCGCCACTAATAAAACTTTCTCCGCCTGGATCACGTCCTTTGCGAGACCAGTCTTTAATACAGTCCGTATAAATACTGAAGGCTTTCGCGCCTCCTTAACAGTCTGATTTGCTCCGTATACTGGCTCATTAAATTCTACGGCCATGTACTTACCTTAGCGCTTTTTTGGGGCCTTTCAAAACGCACTGTGCAAAACTTATAGCAGCGCTGCTTGCACCTTCTTAAGTCTCTCAATAAAGACAGCGCGAGCCTGCTCCTGATTCTCCTCCTTTCCTTTCCAGATAGAAAGCGCTTCCTCCTGCAGCGCGCGAGCATAACTAAAAGTTAGTGGCCATGGCGCATTAAGTTCTTTGGCACGAGCTGAAATAGCTGCCAAGTTTGCCGTTGCCTGATCAGGCCCCTGCCCTCCAGACAGAAACACAATTCCTGGCACTTCCTTGGGTACTGCAGCGAGCAGTACAGCGAGTGTGTCTTCAGCAACTTCTTCTGGAGTGTCTGTGCGTCCGCTCTTGCTTCCAGAGAGCACCATAGAAGTTTTGAGGATAACTCCAGAGAGATCAACGTTTTGGTCTGTAAGTGCATCAAAGAGTACGTGCAATGTTGTTTCAACAACTTCGCGTGCACGCAATCTGCTGTGTGCTCCCTCAAGCAATACTTCAGGCTCAACCATGGGCACCATGCCTGCCTTCTGCACTTCATACGCGTAGCTTGCAAGGCGCTTAGCGTTCTCAACAAGCATTCCTGACGTTGGGAGTCTGTCTCCTTCAATGCGTATGGCTGCGCGCCACTTAGTAAATCGAGCTCCGTAAGTGTCTCTGTATGTTGCAAGTCGCTCCGGCAATCCGAGCAACCCCTTAGTTATGGTCTCTTCTGGAGAATCAGGGAACTCGTCAAGTCCCAGATCAACCTTTATGCCTGGGAATATATGCTCGCTTGAGAGAAGCTCTGGAAACGGAACTCCGCTATCTGCTTTCTGGTCCAGCGTCTCCTCGTACAAAATAACTCCAGACAAATACTGCTCGAGTCCAGGGGTTCCAAGGAGCATGTCACGAAACTGTCTGCGCATTTCCTCGCTTGGTTCGATACCGTACTCAACAAGCCGCTTATCTGCCGTTGAGAAACTCTCGTCTGCCGCAAGGATTCCTTTACCTTGCGCAACGAGCTGCTGTGCTGTGTCTGAAAGATTCGTCATATGATTCCTAGTATAGCGCGTGTACGAAGTATGGTTATCAAGACGTAGTGCAATGCATGTCTTTGTTATACTACTGTCATGTCTCACATTGAATTCCTCGCCATAGGCGACATTGTTACCGAACCATTTATCCGCCTTACTGATGCGCACGTTGCAGAGACCTTAAACTCTGAGAACAAGGAGCTCTGCATGCGCTTTGGGGACAAGATTCCCTACGAGTACGCAGTGCATGCTGTTGCTGTTGGGAACGCATCTAATGCTGCAGTATCTGCAAGCCGTCTTGGGCTCCCTGCATCGCTTCGCTCCTATGTAGGAGAAGACCGATACGGAAAGGAGTGCCTTGAGGTGCTTGAAAAAGAAGGCGTAGACACGTCCCTTATGGTTACTGAAGCTGGAAAGATAACTAACCACCATTTCGTACTCTGGTATGGCAGCGAGCGTACTATTCTCGTTAAGCACGAAGAATTCTCATACACCCTTCCAGAAGTATCAGAGAGCCCTAAGTGGGTATACCTCTCCTCTCTTGCAGAGAACTCTCTTCCGTATCACACAGAATTAGTTTCTTTCCTTGAAGCACATCCAACAACGAAGCTTGCGTTCCAGCCAGGCACATTCCAGATGAAGCTTGGAAAGGAAGCGCTTGCCCCTCTCTACGCACGAAGCGATCTCTTCTTCGCAAACAAAGAGGAATCCCAGCGTATTCTGGACCTTCCAGACGAGCATGACATGAGCAAGCTTCTGGAAGCCATGCGTGCGCTTGGACCAAAGGTTGTGGTTATAACAGACGGACGTGAGGGTGCGTATTCATTTGATGGAGAAAAGAAACTCCATGTCCCAATGTATCCAGACCAGCGCGCACCCTTCGAGCGCACTGGCGCAGGAGATGCGTTCTCTTCAACAGTTGCCGTTGCCCTTGCGTTAGGAAAACCGCTTGAAGAGGCTCTGCTTTGGGGACCTATTAACTCTATGGCAGTTGTTCAAGAAGTTGGCGCCCAAAAAGGACTTCTAACCAGAGAGGTGCTTGAGAAGTTTTTGGAAGCAGCGCCTCCTGAATACAAGCTCTCAGAACTAAGTTAAGACAAAAGCCCGCACGAAGCGGGCTTTTTTAATGTCCAAAATCAACAGTAGGAGAAAAGGGATCTACATTTGCGTACTCTGGCAGCGGCGCATCATAGGCCGCGGAAACTATAAGCATGGTAGCGGCGGCTCCGAAAACCGTTATAACAAGCGCTGCCACATATAAACTGAGTTTCTTTCCTTTCACTATTCTCTAGTATACGGCATTGAAAGACTTAACTACCTTAATGATGTGAGTAGCAGAAAGACCGTAGTGTTCCATAAGTTCTTCAGGCTTTCCAGACTGTCCGAACGCATCTTGCACACCCATACGACGCACAGGAACTGGATAGTGTTCTGAAAGACACTCTGCAATGGCGCTCCCAAACCCTCCCATAACTTGGTGCTCTTCGAGCGTTATCACGCGTCCTGCACGCTTTGCCGCCTGTACAACTGCTTCAGTATCAAGCGGCTTAATGCTTGGCACGTGCAGTACTGAAACTTCAATTCCTTCTGCAGCAAGTGCGCGAGCAGCAAGGAGTGCCTGATATGAAAGTGTGCCGCACGACATAATAGCGACACGAGGTTTCTCGTGTTCCCACAAGGAGAGTGCCTTCCCTATTTCAAAAGGAGTCTCCTTTGTTGTAAACGTTGGAGACGCCGTACGTCCAAAACGAATGTACACGGGTCCGTTATGTTCTGCTGCTGCTACCACTGCCTTATGCGCTTCTTCTGCGTCTCCTGGAACGAGTACGACCATACCAGGCAACATGCGCATGAGACCAATGTCTTCAAGCATTTGATGTGTCGCACCATCAGGCCCTACAGATACTCCTGCATGCATACCGCACACGACTACATGCTGCTCATTTAGTGCAATTGTAGTTCGTATTTGCTCGTAGTTTCGGCCTGGAGAAAATGCTGCATATGAGGCTACGAAGGGTATCTTGCCCATAGCTGCCATGCCGCTTCCAACAGTTGCAAGGTTTTGTTCTGCAACACCAATCTCAACAAAGCGGTCTGGGAATTCCTTCTCAAACCATTCTGCTCGTGTTGATTCTTTAAGATCTGCACAAAGCACAACAACATTTTCATTCTTCTTTCCGGCCTCAACTGTACCCGTTCCAAATCCGTCACGAGTTGGTTTTTGTTCAATGTCAGGACTAAAAATATCTGAAGAGAGTTTCAAAGTCTGAGAAATCATATTCCTAGTATACGATACTACCGACTTCTACAACGAAGGGATGAATACTATTTCTCCTACTGCAGTTGTATATCCGTTGCCATCTCCTCGCACGGCACCTGTAGCAAGGTTCCCATCATCAAGTGCGCGATCAATCGCCACGAGCGCAGAGGTTGGTATTACGCCAGAGTTATCGCTTGAGTTTGTTCCTGGAGCGTCTTCGTCAAGAAAGAAATAAGTTTCGGGAACAGAGTCTCCCGTGAGATCCGCATATCCTATGGTGAAATG
>JAHJZL010000074.1 GCA_018826405.1 Patescibacteria group bacterium | reverse complement strand
CCGGGTTTCCCCATTCGGACACCTCCGGATCAAAGACTACAAATCGTCTCCCCGAAGCATTTCGCTGATTAGTCGCGTCCTTCATCGCTGTCGCAAGCCTAGGCATCCACCGTGCACCCTTATTGTCTCCTGTGCGGAAACTTGAACACCACTGTTCTAACGATTGTGTGATTCTGCAATATTCAATCCGCATAGCATGAACAAAGTCCACACCATACGGCGTTGATTACCTATTTGCATATTCGTCTGTCAACGAGCCCGTGTTCTGTGCAAGAAAAAAGCCCCATGCGGGGCGGCGACGCTTTCACGCCTGGTCTTACGACCTATCCGCTCCGTTTGGTCAGTAATTTCTTGGTGTTTAACACGTAATAGGGAGTATACGCGTGGCCTTTAGGGGTGTCAACTGATTGAGGGATTGGGAGCTAATAATAAGAAAAAGAACCACCGCAAGCGATGGCCCTCAAAGAAGAACTGAGTCCGAGCAACCAAGCGTTACGCGCTCTTGCGGACGCCCGCGAACCACCAGTCAGGACCCCACTCCTCGCAACCAGCGCCGACGTGCAGGGTGTGGCATTTCTGCCTCCCTCCAAAGTAAGGCACTGGCGAACTTCCATAGAAGCTAATGTGGCATTGCTGCCCCTCAGCATCTCTCCACACAGTCGCGTTGGAGCGCACATCGCCGAAGACTGGATCAGCCTCGTTGTGGGCGGCGAGTGCGAACGGGTCAGCGGGAACGAGTCCACGCGCACTGTACTCGGCATCGAGGTCGTGATCATAGATGATGTGCTTCCCGACCCTGAAGAACACGAGCTCAGCCTTGCTGCCATTGCCTTTTGGCATAGCGCTCAACACGTTGTCGTTGACGTAGAGTTCACGGCCAGTGGCTTTGAGTGCTTTGTGCGCACTACGCACTCGGTTCACGCCGCGAACCATGAAGACGAGCTGATCAGAGCTGCTGCGCTTGGATTTGAGTCTGGTCTTGGCTGAAGGTGCCACCGCACTATCCTTTCGTCGTATCTAATGGCTGGAACCTTCTCGTAAATGAGTTCGCTACAGCAGAGAGAGGCCTACACAAGCCACTTTCTGCTACAGCGAACCTGCTCTCGTACCATTTCAAAGAACTGCAGCGAGTATGCCACCAGAAACAATTATGTAAAGAGACACCAAAAAGCCCCGCTTTCGCGGGGCTTTTTGGTGAACAAGGAAAGCTTATTTGATCTCGTTCTGCACGCGCTCAATGTAGCGAGCTGCGGCTGCCTGGCCTCCAAGACCAAAGGCAAGTCCGAATGCGAGTGAGAGGGCCACTACGACTCCTGTGAAGAGAGTCTGTACGAGTGGAGAGATTCCCAAACGATCAAGCGCAGCAAGAATCGCAAAGATCCAGATAGACCAACGAGTGATCGCTCCAAGAAGGTTTGCGCTCTTGATGTTTGCTGCACGAGCAGCGCCAGTGATAACACGCTGAGCTGCATCAGCAAGAACTGCTGCAACGAGCAAGATAAGTACTGCAACGATAACCTGTGGGAGGTAGCCCAAGACTACTCCTGAAAGGAATGCAGTGACCTGTGTAAGTCCGAGCACATCAAGTGATGCAACAAGGAAGACGATAATGAAGAACCACTTTACGAGGAAGCCGAGGAAAGCGCCTGAGTTCAAAGTGAACCCTGCACGCTCAACGACACGCTCAACACCAGCCGCACGAAGCGCCTGATCAACACGAAGCGAGGTAACAACTTGTGCAACTATGCGTCCGATACCAGCGCCAACGAGCCAGCCAATAACGAAGATAATAATTGCAACAATAAGGTTCGGGATGAATGCAACGAGTCCAAAGGATAGGTTCTGAAAGGACTGCGTTAGCACATCTGCCCAGGTAGTGAGGAACATAGGGTTATTTACTTAATTTCGGCGTTATTCCGTTAATACCTTAAGTGTAGCAAGCGAGAGACTCCGTGGGACGGGGTCTGTGGATAGGGCTTTATTTGGTGGTTATACCCAATTTGTCTATAACAGTCCGGTTTGGGTAATCAAATACATCACGCAATAGACGGTCATACACTCCCAATCGGTACCTGAACTCTTCAGTTGAGAAAGATGCGTACCGCAATTCTCGTCCAAGCTCTGCCTCAAGTGCATGCACTGCGTTTGCAAGCGGTTTCTCTTCAAGCTTATCCCCCACCACAAGCAGATCTATCTTTGATTCTAGTACTCCCGTAAACAATCCCGTTAACGTGATTAGTTTGAGTGAGCCTGCTTTCTTAAGTGCAGTGAGCAAGTACGCATCGCTTACATCTGTAGTAGTGCGTAGGAATGTTTTAAGTTCGTCATAGTGCGCAAAGCGCTTGTCTGCAGCGTATGCAGTTCCCTGCTTCCCTAGTTTCTTTCTGAGAATCCCACAGGCAAGCAAAAGAGAGATCTCCTTCTTGCCGAGATCCTTCGGTGCTTTTGCACGGAAGACTGCCTCAGCAACAGAAAACGCCATGTCATCATTAAAGAGAAAAAGGCGAAGGAGTTTGAGGCGGGTTGGGTTGCCGAACAGACGAGCGAGAGGATCCATGGAAGTGAGGGCATTGTACCCACTGGCTTCCCTTCTATCAACCTTTGGAGATTCCGTGGGAAGAGCTTGACTTTATCGCATATGTGTCCTAAACTAAATAGGCATTTTCAGGGAGAAAACCAATGCAAAAGTTCTTATTGCTTGCCGCTGGAGCTATCGCCCTGGCCGGCTGTGGCAATGGCCCGGTACGTGAGCAGGTGGAGGTCAACTATGTCGTCGTCGATCAGCCCGTGCTGACCGTCGGCGCCTGCCACCTTCGGGTGCGTCTGGCCGCGGAAGCGGATGGGGCTCCGGTGCGCCGGCTCAGCTTCAAAAAGCCGGCCAGTTCGGACGGCATCCTGTTCACTCGGCACTACGAGCGGTGCACGAGCAGCAAGCCCAACGACCTGATCACGCGCACCGAAACGCACGTGGTCAATCGCGGCTGAACCCACACAAGCATCTTGGGCTTGGGGTCCGTTTCTTCGGGAACGGGCCCTTTCTATATATAAGAAAAGGCGCCCGAAAGCGCCTTTTCCTTTCAAGAGAAGCTCGATTACTTAAAAGCAACCTTTCCTCCTGCCTCCTCAACCTTTGCCTTAAGGGCGTCTGCATCGTCTTTGCTAAGACCTTCCTTAAGCATGGATGGAACTCCGTCTACAAGGTCCTTTGCCTCTTTAAGGCCAAGTCCGAGTACTTCCTTCACGACCTTGATCACCTGGATCTTGTTCGCTCCGGCATCAGTAAGTTCAACATCCATTGTGCTCTTACCGTCATCAGCGCCTCCTGCTGCTGCAGGTCCAGCTACAGCAACTGCTGCTGCTGAAACGCCGAACTTCTTCTCAAATACTTTCACGAGCTCAGAGAGCTCAAGAACGCTCATTTCCTCAATTTCAGAAACGATCTTCTTGAACTTCTCAGGAACTTCAACTGCTGCCTCCTCAGATACTTCAGGAGCTGCGGGTGCCGCCTCTTCCTTAGTCTCTTCTACGGGAGCCGCAGTCTCTTCTACTGCATCCTGCTGTGTTTCGTCTGCCATAGTATGAATCTAATGTTTGTAATTGGCTTATGCAGCCTTCTTCTCTCGAATCTGATCTAGTGCAATAACAAGTCCCTGAATCGGGCTGTTAATGACGTTTACGAACATACCGCGTAGTACAGGTACTGGCGGAATGGTTGCAATAGCATTCATTGCAACAGCGTCAGCAAAAGCGCCATCAAAGATACCTCCCACAATAGTAAGGGTGTCTTTCTGCTTCTTGCCGTGCTCGTAGATCTCACGTGCTGGTGCTGTTGAGTCACCGTCACTCCATGCAATCGCTATTTCTCCAGGGAGCTCTGGGAGCGTTCCTGTGTATCCCTTGTCCGCAAAGGCGCGGCGCATAAGAGACTTCTTAGCGACGTAGTATCCAATTCCCTGCTCGCGCAAAGAACGGCGCATAGCACTCGTGTCTGCCACGGTAAGACCGCGGAAACGCACGAATACTACTGACGCGGCGTTCTTGATTGAGTCAGCGACTTTAGCCACTACTTCCTCTTTCTTTGCTTTAGTTATTGCCATGTTGTTGTGTGTGTACGGAAACGAGAACGGTCCTGCTATAAGGCAGGACCTGTGGAGACGATCGACCCGCAAACAGATTGCTTGCGAAGTGTCCCTCGGCAGGGCTTATACATGCCTGCTGTCTTCGGTCCGTACTTGGGCACTGTACCTTAAGAGCCCTCTTGCTGCAATGCTAGAAGGTGCCGCCTGAGACAACCTGGAGCAAGGAAAGCGAGCCAGCGATTATAAGTGCAAAGACGCCGAGGAACTTTAGGAAGTGAAAGAAGTATTCCATGGTGCTCCCCTAAGTATAGCAAAAACCCCACGGCGTACCGTGGGGTTTTTGCATTTACGAGACTTTGCAGTCTACGTCACTTTCCTTTGGGTTCCGAGACGTATCTCAGAGAGGCCATTAGTTAGCGATGTAGATTGGGTCAGTCTGGTAATCGTTGTCATTTGAGTCAATCGTGAAGACTGTCTCGCCTGTGTAGATTGCATCCTCATTGAAGGTAACCGTTGTAAGGTCAACTTCAAATGTTCCTGCAACTGTTGGGTTAAGAGTCACTGTGAGTGTGAACGTCTCAGTGTCTCCCTGATCAACAACGAAGAATCCTGACTCAGTATCAGCTGTTGAGCTGAGAACTGCTGAACCACCGAAGGTAGTAGAAGCAGATCCGTCCTGAAGTACGGTGTATACAACACCCTCAAGACCAGCAAGAACGTTATCTGTTGTAGATGCAATGTATGCATCCTCCTCAAGTGCAGTCACATCAAACTTGATTGTGAATGTACCGTAGGTGTCAGATGCGCTGTTACCAGGGGTAACAACTGTCTGTGCTGTTGATACTGCCTCAACTGCGATACCTGTAAGGGCAACAGTGTGCTCCTCACCAGTAGCGCTACCTGAAACATCTGCATCATCTCCAGAGTTAACACCTTCTGCGTCAACATCAGCATTAGCTACTGAGAATACCAAGGTACCTGGTGTAGCGTTCTGCTTAAGAGTAACCATGACCTCGAAAGCCATTTCGTCATCTCCGCCGATCTCTACATCAATGTCCTCGAACTCAATTTCACCAGTGCTGTAGTTGATGTCTCCATCATAGTCATCACCGTCTACAACAAGTGTAGCTGTGCGAACCATGTTAGTGAGAGTAGTTGAAGTAGTTGCTACACGAACCGAAAGGTCAGTGATAAGCGTATCTACATCTTCCTTATTCTCAATGTCGAAGACAAATACAGTGTAGTCCTCAGACTCATCATCCTCGTCAGCAACGAGAATTGAAGCGTCTGGGTCATCGTTAGAAGAGCTGATCCTAAGATCTCCGCTCTCCTCTGCACCAAAACCGAAGGTAATGGTGTCAGTATCCTGACCTGTGTACTGCTGGATTCCCTCGCCATCAACAGCGCGGATTCCGCTGTCATCAATGAAGACAGTGAAAGTCTGAGCCTGATCGTTTGTGTCGATTGAAGAAGCGATGTCAGCTGCAATTGTGATTGAAGCCATGTCATCCTCCTCAACAACTACGCCAAAACCTGTGAAGGTAAGAACGTATACGTCTGTGTCAGTCTCATCCCACTCGTCACGGTCACCCGCGTCGATGTCAGCAACCTCCTTACCGTCAACCATGAGGTACATGGTGTCAAAGTAATCCCAAGGCTGCTGCTCAAGTGAGCTGTTTGTTGCTTCTACAGTAACCTCAAGGCGCTCGACGCGAACGTCTCCATCCTCAACGTCAAATTCTGCAGTTGCGATTTCTACCTCCTCCTCTCCCTCGTCACCTGAGCTATCCTCAGAACGAAGGTTGAAGTCAGTAAGGTTAGCCTCTCCTCCGTTAAGAGTAGATGAGCCAGTACCTGTTCCTGTTCCAGTACCTGTGCCAGTACCAGCTCCTGCAGATGCGTTTACCTTAGCGCGAGTGATCGGGCCAAAGTAACCAGCTGCTGGGCTGATGCTAACTGATGCCTGGTAGGCACCAAGAGCTGCCTTCGTCTGTGCACCGAAGTATCCGGTAGCGCCAGCTGCGATGGTGAAGCCCTTGCTGATAAGCCAATTCTGAAGCGCGGTTACATCAGCTCCTGTTGAGCCCATAGTAAGGTCGCGATCAAAAGATACAGCTGCAGTTGTTCCGGTGTTAGCCTGAAGAGCTGCAATCTGTGCTAGAAGTGCGTTGATCTGAGCCTGTAGGTCAGCTGACGAAGTTGAACTCTGAGCGTTTGCTGCTGGAGCAAAAGCTGCGAAAGTTGAAGCAACGAGGCCAAGTCCTGCAAGTACAGCTGCAATCTTCGCGATTGTGTTTGTGTTTGCAATTTGCATGGTAATGCTTTGCTTAATTAAGTGAAGTACGCATCCGCCGCGTTCTATTTATAAATGGAGTCGCGGTGCACACGTACCCTATCTCTCTTTTAGTAATCCCTCCCCTCCCCGAGAGGAAGGGAGTGAGTTATTTCATATTTCACACTATCCGACAGGGCGCGTTATCGACACGCGTCCCATCGGCTAGCTGGTAAAGGTTCTTTTCATTCGGCGTTCATTCGTGGTCTATCAAATACATTCGTTTCAGAGCCGTCTCTTAATGAAGACGGTTAGTCCCACGGGTTCTTACGCCGTGGTTCTTGAATCCTTATTCTTTTTTCAAAGGACCCCTTCCGTAACAGGAATACGCACGAGTCGTTTCGGAATTCCCAGCCTCATTCCCATGAGAGCCGGGTGTATACATAGTATACAGAAACAATGATGTGTACACGCTGAAAACGAATGTGGATAACCTTTGGAGACGAAACGCAAAACAGGCCGTTTCCGGCCGTTTATGTCATCTGGTCCCCAGTGATCACCACAATTAGATTCTAGGCCGTATATGCCAAAAAGTCAATGGCTACTTCCTTCCAGAAGAAAGCTCGTATGTTGTCCACCTTCGGTCCCCTTTTCTAACCACCACTCCATCGGACACGAGCAAGGAAAGCTCGCGCTGGATTGTCTTTTCACTTACATCACGAATAACCATAGAAATATCCTTTATATAGGAAGGGCCCTTGCTGCTGAGTACGGCCATAATGGCTTCCCTACGGGCTGAAGGCTTAGAAGATTGGGGCCTCTTCTGCTTTATGTCCGATACATGTCCTTTATCCTGTCCTTTAGAATCCTCGCTCGCCAAGTCCTCATTGAAGGTAATCCGCGCGAAAGATCGGAGCGGTGCATGCGGAGCTGCTGATGTACTGTTCGCAGTTTTAGCTAAAGAAGCGAGCGTTGGCACATCGTCCAAAAGTAATCGGGGCTCCTCGTATCCTGCAACTTCCTGGAGAAGCAACTGCGCTTCGTTTGCTATTAAATCTGCGTTCATCGGAGACAAGGATCCTCCTGAGCGCACTACTGAGAGAATACTAGAAAGCGCAAGAAGCTCTCGCGAGAGAGCTTCTTTAGAAGCTGCAGGAGGCAAGATTGCAGCGTCAACGAGTGCGATTGAAATGCGGTCAAGTCGATCCCTGAGCGCAGGTGAATTTGCGAATGCAGGACCCACAAGGTGTATCGCCTTTGCGAGTCGCTCTGCCTTTTTGTAGAGGTACACACGACGAATGTCTCTTTCAAAGACGTTTGAGAATATAGCTTTATCTAGGACAAAATCACCTACATCCCCTACTTTTCTAGTAGCGTTGCTTTGTATTTGTCCTTTACTATTTCCTGTGTCCTTCATACCCTTAAGGACAAGTATATGTCCGTTATCTCTTCACCGCAACCGCACCTTATTCCCTTTTAAGTTCTACAGTGATTCCATCAACGCAGGTGTTAGAATGGCCATATGAAAAAGCGCAAAAAGCGCCGCAACCAAGACAACTACCGTGCCCTCGCCAAATGGACGACGGGCATCGTGCTTATTGCATTTGGAGGAGTCTTTGGACTGGCGGCCTTCGGCCTTGCAGGGCTTGCTGGTACCGCGCTCTTTACCTTTGGGTTTGGTGTATTCGGAGTTGCCTCGCTTCTCTTGCCGCTCCTACTTATAGGTGTGGGTCTTGCAGTTATGCTTGAGCGAACCTTTGTCTCTCCACTTACTGCCATTGGAATACTCCTCATACTTCTTTCATTACTAACACTACTCGGCATTACAACTCAGGCACTCGGAGGTGCCGCGGGAGCTGCACTCGGTACTGCCGCATCAGAGTTCTTCGGGCCAGCTGCTCTTATCTTGCTTATTGCTGTTGCTGCTATCGGAGTCGTTATTGCAATTGATATAGTCGTGCTCTCAAAAGTTCTTGCAGGCTTCTTTGAAAAGACTGGGAACATTGCCAGCTCTATAAAGTTACCTTCCCTCCCTTCTCGCAAAGACTCTGAGGAGGAAGAAGATGATGAGGAACAAGAAGAATCTGAAGAGGAGGACGAGGAACAGGATGAAGAGACTGCACCTGAAGCAGAACCGGTTATTACTATGTTCAACAGAGAAAACACGGCTCCTGCAAGCGAGCCTATTCCAAACATAGACGCTGAGTACCAGGCACCTCCGCTTTCTCTCTTGGGAGAAGACAAGGGCAAGCCAGGCGTTGGAGACATCAAAGCGAACGCAAACATAATTAAGCGCACATTCCTTAACTTTGGGATTTCAGTTGAAATGGATGAGATCTCAGTCGGACCTACTGTTACTCGCTACGCCATTAAGCCAGCTGAGGGCGTGCGTCTTAATAAGATTGTTGGCCTGCAGAACAATCTTGAGCTCGCCCTTGCAGCACACCCGGTGCGCATCGAAGCCCCTATTCCTGGAAAGTCTCTAGTTGGTATTGAAGTCCCAAATGCGTCAAAGGCAACCGTTGGCCTTGGAGGAGTTATTGGTGCGCCTGAATGGAACGCCAGCAAGAAACCACTTCTAGCCGCTGTTGGACGTGACATTACTGGAACTCCTCATTACGTGAACACGGCAAAGATGCCTCACGGATTGATTGCTGGCGCCACTGGTTCTGGAAAGTCCGTTGCTATCCATGCCGTCATTACATCTCTCCTATATAGGAACGGTCCAAATCAGATGCGCTTTATCATGGTTGACCCAAAGCGTGTTGAGTTAACCCTCTATAACGGTATCCCCCACCTCCTAACACCCGTAATAACCGATCCGAAGAAATGTATCTTCGCTCTTAAGTGGGCTGCAAAGGAAATGGATCGCCGCTACAATATTCTTGAAGAAGTTCAGGTACGAGACATTGAGTCTTATCACAACACTATTGTTGAGCCTGCTAAGAAGCGTAATGCAAAGGAGATACCTGAAGCGATGCCGTACATCGTAGTTGTAATCGATGAGTTGGCAGACATCATGCAGACGTACCCAAGAGAACTTGAGAGTGCAATTGTGCGCCTCGCCCAAATGTCTCGTGCTGTTGGTATTCACCTCATACTTTCTACACAGCGCCCATCAGTAAACGTCATTACTGGCCTTATTAAGGCAAACGTACCTACGCGCATGGCACTCCAGGTATCAAGCCAAATTGATTCCCGCACTATTCTTGATTCTGGAGGCGCTGAGTTGCTTCTTGGTGCTGGAGATATGTTGTACCAGTCCGCAGATATGCAGAAGCCTGTACGCTTGCAGACTGCCTACATTAGCGAGCAAGAGGTTAAGAAGGTAGTTGCATACATCAAACAACACAACTCAGGCTCCCTATCATCCATTGATCTTGGCGCAGGTACTGGAGGAACAGGAGTTCACGAAGCCAACGACGCCATTATGCTTGCTGGCGAGGACGACGACGCAGATGACGACCTCTACGGTGCAGCTCGCGAGGCAGTTGAGGAAGCTGGCCGGGCCTCTACTTCATATCTGCAAAGAAAGCTCCGTATTGGATATTCACGCGCCGCACGTCTTATGGACCTGCTTGAAGAGAAAGGGGTTATCGGCCCCGCAGACGGTTCTCGTCCACGTGAAATAATTGGCGGTTCTGAGGGAGGAAACGACACAGACGACGAAGACGTTTAGCTCATATGCTTACTCGCTCCGTTATTGCCATCGCTCTTCTCGCACTTCTTGGATACGGAGCAACCAGAGCCTGGCCACTCGTTGCTGGCCCCTCCCTCTCTCTCACCTCTCCTACCGAGCAAACGGTAGTGAGTGATGGGCACCTCGCAATAATTGGCCGCGCACATCACACAGAAACTCTCTGGCTAAACGGAGCTCCCCTGCTCATAGATCAATCCGGGAACTTCTCAACATCTCTCGTACTTCCCCAAGGAAACGCTATACTATCCTTAACGGCGACAGACCGGTTTGGACATGAAATAACCGAGCGTCGCACCGTATTTGTCCCCTAACTTATATTTGTATGCCAGCAAAGAAAACAACTAAGAAAGCTTCTAAGGCCTCCTCTCCTGAAGAGTCCGGCACGACAAGTGACAGCAAGCAGAAAGCTATTGATCTAGCTATAAAGGAAATCCAGACTAAGTTTGGAGACGAAGCAATTATGGCTTTCGGCTCAGGCAAGCCTAAGGCGATTGACTTCGTTCCTACTGGCTCTCTGGGACTTGATGCTGCCCTTGGCATTGGCGGACTTCCCCGCGGCCGTATCATTGAAATCTTTGGACCTGAGTCTTCAGGAAAAACTACTCTTGCCCTGCACGTAATTGCAGAAGCACAGAAAAAAGGCGGCGTCTGTGCATTCGTTGATGCTGAGCACGCACTTGATCCAGAGTATGCCCGCAAGATTGGCGTAAAGCTTCCTGAGCTTCTTATCTCTCAGCCGGACACTGGAGAACAGGCGCTAGAAATTGTTGAATCGTTGGTGCGCGCAAACTCAATTGACGTAATTGTAGTGGACTCAGTTGCAGCACTGACTCCAAAGGATGAGATCGAGGGAGACATGGGCTCTGCACAGATGGGTAAACAGGCTCGTCTCATGTCCCAGGCACTTCGCAAGCTTACTGCGATCACTGCGAAATCAAGCACCATCATTATCTTCATCAACCAGATCCGCATGCAGATCGGCGTGATGTTTGGAAACCCAGAGACCACAACAGGCGGAAAGGCTCTAAAGTTCTATACGTCAGTACGTCTTGATATTCGCCGTATTGCACAGATTAAAAAGGGCGAAGAAATTGTTGGCGGACGGGTGCGTGTAAAAGTCGTAAAGAATAAGGTTGCTGCACCATTCAAGACAACTGAATTCGACCTTCTCTACAACGAAGGAATTAGCCGCGAAGGAGAGCTTATCGCCCTTGGAGAGAAGTTCGATATCATCCAGAAATCAGGCTCTAGTTACAAGTTTGGAGATGTTTCGCTTGCGCGCGGATATGACGCAACTCGCACATTCCTTAGGGAGAACAAGCCGCTTGCAGCAGAGATCCTTAAACTCATTCGCGCACGCTTAAACGCAGAATAGAGCCATGCGTCCTAAGGGATTCACATTAATCGAGCTGCTCGTCGTTATAGCAATAATTGGCATCCTTTCTTCAGTAGTGCTCGCCTCTTTAAATCAGGCCCGCACCAAAGGAAGGAACTCAGGTTCTACTCATCAAATAAGAGAGTACAAGAATGCGCTTTCGTTGTACGCACTAGATCATAATGGCCTGTACCCAGACCCAGGATCTGGCGTTGCCTATTGCCTGGGCAATGATGCTGACGGCATCTGTGGAATCAACGGGAACATGAGCACGAGCACTGCGCTTAATACAGCGCTAACCCCATACATTCCCTCCCTTCCGCCAGGTGGTCTGCAGAACTTTTCAAGCGGGACTCTTGAGGGGTACGGGTACCAGTGCGCTCCTTCTGCAGGTTCATGCCTCACGTATACACTTTATTGGTTTCTTCTTGGAGCGCCGCAAACATGCGCGTTTGGAGCCACGCCTAGCGCATCACCTGACGGCACTAGTTACACAATCTGTGCCCTAAGCAGCTCCTAGCTTCCCAAAGCCACCTAAGAGGCGTGCACAGCCTTGTGCTAGTCCAACAACAGCAAGAAGAAGTGCCACGCAAAGCACTTGCACTGCCAGGTCTGTGTGTATAAATGCATACGTCATAAATCCAGTTATGGCAGGGACATCAAAAAATGAAGGCATGTTTGCGTACACTTGAGATACCCAGACCTCTCTTCCAAGAGCCCAGAGAGTTACTACACCAAAAGCAAGCGAGGCGAGCACCACAGGTGCTGCTCTACGCACTGCGTACACTCTGCGTATACGACGCATAACAGTATAGGAAATAGGAGATTTAGCGTTCATGAGTCTGTTGGTTCTCTTCTAGGGCTTTCTTTAATAATTTCTTTGCTCGGTGCACACGAGTCTTAATTGCTGGGATGGTACTACCCTCACTATGTGCAATCTCGTCTTGTGTCTTTCCCTCAAGAAACTGGAGTCTGAGCACACGGGCCGCCTGCTCTGGCAACTTGGCGAGTGCTATCGCTACTTCGTTCTGGATACTCAACGTGTCCAAAAATGTTCCCTCTTCGGGCAAGCGCTCGTACGTTTCAGGCTCAAGTGCGAGCGTGCGACCACGGTGTTTTACTAGCTTCTGGTACCTCGTGAACGCAAGCCGCGTAAGAATTGCATACGCCCACGAAGTAAAGCTTGCTCCCTCCTGAGGCTCGTACCTATCCGCGTATACGTATATACGAGTGAAGGTGTCTTGCACAACTTCTTCAGCATCCTCCGTTGAATGCAAAATAGATCGTGCCTTACGCATGAATGCATCTTCATGCCGCGCAACGAGCACTGCAAAGACCTCAGGATCTTTCTGAGACGCAGCGAGCACCGCTGCGTCAGAGGCATCATTCCAGGACTCTAGATGAGAATTTACTTCCCGCATACTGTCCTGTATCATACCCCGTATCTTGGGTTCCTGGGCACTTTTTATAACTCACCCACTCATATAACAGTTACATACTTATGGCAGTCCTCTCCTACAACGAAATAGTTCAGAAAAAGGTTATCGATTATAACGGCGAGCCGTATGAGGTTCTTTCCTCTCACGTCTTTCGCATGCAGCAGCGAAAGCCTGTAAACCAGACGAAGCTTCGCCATTTAGTCTCTGGAAAAGTCCTTGAAATATCTTTTCACCAGAACGAGAATGTAACTGAGGCAGATATCAGCAAAATGCAGGCTTCATACCTCTATACAAATCGCGGAGAGTCTTGGTTTGCAGAAGTAGACAATGCAAAAAACAGATTCGCTTTTCCTGAAGCAGCCGTTGCAGACAAGACTAAGTGGCTTATACAGAACGCTCCTGTTGAAGTGCTTTTGTATAACGACGAGCCAGTGACCATCGCTATTCCTATTAAAGTAGATCTGAAGGTAACTGAGGCACCTCCTGCTGTGCGCGGCGACACTGCTACGGGAGGAGACAAGAAAGTCGTGCTTGAATCAGGAGCTGTTGTTTCAACTCCCCTCTTCATTAACGTGGACGACATCCTCCGCATCAACACGGATACAGGAGATTACGTTGAGCGCGTAGAAAAGGCATAGACCTTATATAACAACGCAGGCCATCCTCTTTTCTGAGGATGGCCTTTGTGCGCTATTCAAGCGCAGGTAATGTACTGTGTTGAGTCTGCTGTTCTAGCGGACTGCGGACGGAGTCTCTGCGGCTAGTACCCTTTGGGTAGTAGCCCGCCTTTCTCCGTAATTGTCTGCTGCGGTGAACCCACCGCATGCCGTAGCCACTGCTACGGCAAAAGTTACGATCAGCTTGCGATCGAAGCTCCAGTTATTCTTCTTCATTTGTAACTCTACAACAGAAACACGGCGCCCCATTGCGCCGCTCATGTATATAATCATGAGTCATACACAAAAGCAAAAAGCGCCCTTGTGAGGCGCCTTTTGCTTTGTAAAACTATGCTGCCAAGTATGGAAGCAAGGCCATGTAGCGTGCGTGCTTGATAGCAAGCGCAATCTCACGCTGACGTGTTGCTGGAACGCGTGAGCGCTTCTTCGCCACGATCTTTGCATGAGGCGTCATGAATTGCTTCAAATACGCTACATCCTTGTAGTCTACAAACTTCTTGTGCTCTATTTCTTCTCGCTCTGATTGATGTGCCATGATGTGTTACTTAAAAAGGAATATCCTCTGGGTTTATCTCTTCGTCTGGGTACTGAATGTCTGCGCCTTGGTCTGGAGACTCCTGTGGTCGCTCCGTGTCTGACGCACGCGCAGGTGCAGTGCTTCCTCCCCTGCTCTCGCCTCCTCCCGCTTGAGGACCGAACTGGAAGGTGTCTACGACAATCTCCGTGCGGTACTGCTTCACTCCATCCTTGTCCCATGAACGGGTCTGGATGCGGCCCTCTACATATACAGGACGTCCCTTCTTAAGGTACTGTCCCATAACTTCTGCAGTGCGGCCAAAAGAAACGATATTGTGGAACTCGCTCTGCTCCTGCTGTGCTCCCTCTTTATTCTTAAAGGTACGATTTGTCGCAAGCCCAAAAGTTGCAACCTGCTGTCCCGAAGGCAGTGCGCGCACTTCTGGATCGCGCGTAAGGTTCCCGTAGAGAAGTACTTTGTTGAGATACATATACCTCAGTGTACACCCTAAACGCCGGCTTCCTTAAGCGCAGCATCTAGCTGTGCATCTGATGCCTCATCATCTCCCTCGCGAGGCTTCTCTGGAAGCTTTGCGTAAAACTCATGAATTTCAGCTGCGTGCTTTGCTGCATCAACAGTAGTGCGCAGATCAAGGAAACGGAATACACGGCTCTCTGCCTGTATCATTTCAAGAACCTTCTGGTGCCCTGCACCATCTGCCTCGTACGCAACCCATCCAAAGAATGCTGAGTCAAAATCACGGCGTCCAGCATGCTCCTTGCGAGAGATAGTGTACGCGAGAGGAACCTTCTGAATCTCGCCCTCTGCAACAACTGAGCCAGTCCCAGCAATTCCTTCACGAAGTGCCTGGTAGGTCTTTTTTGCCTCCTCCTGCGGAAGTTCAGGATCAATATGGAATGCGAGCTCATACACACGCGTTTCTGCGTGCTCTGTATCGATTACCATTTCGCCCGATTCAATATCGTTCTTAGCCATAGTGGCCGTATCCTACCACGCTTATTTTAGAGCAGCAAATGAGTGCCTAAGTGCTCGGGAGGCCAAAAACGCGCCTCGCATTTGAAAGGATTGCAGCTCGCACAACTTCTGTATCCTCGCCTCGTATCTGCGCTACTGCTTCCACTACGTCCTTAACAGCAAAAGGGTCGTTTCGTGTCCCTCTTCGAGAAGCTGGCGCAACGTACGGAGCGTCTGTCTCAGACAGAATACTCTCAAGCGGTACATACCTAACTACGTCGTCATAATCGCGGGCGAATGTAAGTACTGCTGTAAAAGAAAGAGTAAAGCCCAAATCAATGAGTGCCCTCGCCTCTTCTATGCCTCCGACAAAGAAGTGGATATCTCCGCGCAACTTTTCTCCGTATTCTTTCTTGTATGAAACAAGGATCTGAATTAAATCCTGATACGCATCCATAGTTCCCTTTTTGGGACGCGAGTGGATCATGAGCGGCTTATCAGTCTTAAGCGCAAGCTCAACATGTTGCTCAAACACTTCCCGCTGTCGTTTCTTTTCTTGCTCCGGGTCTTCAGGACGATAGTTATCTAGTCCACACTCTCCAATAGCTACAACCTTTGG
>JAHJZL010000073.1 GCA_018826405.1 Patescibacteria group bacterium | reverse complement strand
TCTCTCGTCACACGAACTAGCTCAGGGCTACGCAGACGTAAAGGATCTTTCCATAACTGCAAAGTTTGAGCTCGTTGATGAGCCAGGCACGTACTTGCTTGCTTGGACAACAACTCCGTGGACGCTTCCAGGGAATGTGGGTCTTGCTGTTGGCGAGAAGATTTCGTACGGCATGTATGAGAAGGATGGTGAGCGAGTATTTGTTGCAACAAGCCGCGTCAGTCAGTTGGGGGAGGGGTGGGAACTCACTAAAGAGGTTCTGGGTGCAGAGTTAATCGGGAAAGCGTATAAGCCGCTGTACCCGTACGCCCGCACTCTGGCTCCAGAAAGCGAGGAAGGAAAGTTTGAACGTGCGTACCAGGTGTACCCAGCAGACTTCGTAACAACGGAAGATGGAACGGGAATTGTGCACACGGCAGTGATGTACGGACAGGAAGACTTCGAGCTCGGACAGAAAGTGGGGCTACCTAAGGTGCACCTCGTTGCGCCTGACGGAAAATTTATCGCAGGTACAGAATTTCTTGAGGGGCGATTTGTGAAAGATCAGGAGGTGGCTGTAGATATTCTTAAAGATTTGCAGGAACGAGGACTGTTCTTCTCGAAAGAGAATTACACACACAGCTACCCATTCTGTTGGCGCTGTAAAACTCCGCTCATATATTACGCGCGTGATTCTTGGTATATACGTATGCAAGATTTGCGAGACTCATTGCTTGCTGCTAACGGGGGTGTGCAGTGGGAGCCTTCTCATATCAGAGAGGGAAGAATGGGTGAGTGGCTCAAGAATGTGAAGGACTGGGCAATCTCCCGCGAGAGATACTGGGGAACACCGCTCCCTATTTGGCAGAGCGAGGATGGAACTGAGCGGATAGTCATAGGCTCAGTTGAGGAGCTACGCAAAAGAATTAAGACAAATGGCAACAGCTATTTTGTTATGCGACATGGAGAGTCGGAGAACAACTCAAAAGACATTCTAGACTCAACTAATGAGAAGAAGTGGCCGTTGCTTGAGGAGGGAGTGGAGCAGGTTAAGAAGGGAGCTCAAGCACTTGCTGCAAAGAAGATAACTCATATATATGCGTCTCCTTTTGAGCGCACCAAACAAACTGCAGAGCTTGCGGCCTTGGAGCTGGGAATTCCTAAAGAAGAAATCGTGTATGACGAGCGGCTTGCCGAATTTGCATTTGGAAAGTTCCATGACGGAAGCCATGCAGCATTCATAGAATGGAGAAAGGATAAAAACTATTCTGACGCAGTGCCAGGAGGAGGAAGCTATCAGGATGCAAAGAATAAGTTTGGAGACTTCCTGTATGACATAGACCAAAAGCATGCTGGAGACTCAGTGCTTGTTGTTACTCATGGCGTTGGAGTTGAGACTCTGCGCTCCATAGCAACAGGATCAGGACCTGAAGAATCTAAGTCACTCGCTTACAAAAAGATTCCTGAAAAGGGAGTTGCAGAAGAAATAGACTTTGTACCACTTCCACATAACGAACAGTACGAGCTGGATTTGCATCGTCCGTATATTGATTCAGTAGTATTGGTGAGCGAGCAGGGAACTGAACTACGGCGTGTTCCAGAAGTTATGGACGTGTGGTTTGACTCTGGGTCTGTCCCATTTGCGCAGGACCACTATCCTTTTGAAAATAAGGAACAGATAGATCGCTCAGGGTACCCAGCGGACTACATCTCTGAGGCAATTGATCAGACACGCGGTTGGTTCTACACGCTTCTTGCAGTTGGGGTGCTCATGGATCGGGGAGCGCCGTATAAGAATGTTATTTGCTTGGGTCACTTGTTGGACGAGAAAGGACAGAAGATGTCTAAGTCAAAAGGCAATGTTGTTAACCCATGGGAAGCTATCGAGCGCTATGGCGTAGATACTCTGCGCTTCTGGATGTATAGCGTAAATCAGCCAGGAGACTCAAAGAACTTTGATGACAAAACGGTTAAAGAAGCGGCCCGCGTTATTTCCTGGCTTGATAACAGTGCTAAGTTCTATGCACTCTTTAAGGAAGGCACTATTCCGGGAGAAAAGACTGCCATGGACGTGTGGATGGACGCACGTGTTGATGCAACGGTGCGTGAAGTTACTAGAGCGATGGACGAGTATCGCCTCTATGATGCTGCGCGCTCTGTTGCGCGACTCATTGAAGACCTGTCTCAGTGGTACGTGCGACGTATTAGAGATCGCGCACGCGAAGGAGACCAAGCTGCGCTCGCCACACTCAGAAGTGCACTGAGGCACTGCGCCCTGCTTATGGCTCCTCTGGCCCCGTTTATAGCAGAGGAAGTATTCCAGCTCGTACGGACAAATGAGGACGAGCAGAGTGTGCACCTGAGTGCGTGGCCTGCGAGCAAGCAAGGTATTTTGTGGAATTTAACAGGTTCTCAAAAGAAGGAGGACGCGCGCATTGCGGATATGAAGCGTGTGCGTGCACTCGCTTCTGAAGCACTGATGCTCCGCCAGAAAGCAAATAGCAAGGTGCGGCAACCGCTCGCAAAGCTTTCTATTCCTGGAACCTTGCCTGAAGGACTTTCGCAAATTCTTAAGGAAGAAGTAAACGTAAAGAGCGTAGAAATGAATGCTCCAGAATTACAGCTTGATACAGCGCTTACGCCTGAACTTGTGAGAGAGGGTGACGTCCGCGCTTTCATGCGTGTCGTTGCAGAGGCTCGCAAAGAAGCGGGATACGAGCCGAAAGATGTCGTGGGTGTTGAAGTAAGTAAGCAAGCTGAAAGCACTCTTTCTGGAGAGACTTTCCCGGGAGTAAGTAGGCTCACCTTTGGAGAGGGAGGAGAGCACACAGCTGAGCTTTCTATTGGAGCTATAGCGTTTTCGCTTTCGTCTGATGCGTCATAAGTACGTTACGCAAGGAATCGTGCTTCAGAGGATACCGCTTGCAGAGGCTGCAACGCTCGTAACACTCCTTACAGAAGACTTCGGGCTCGTTCGTGCGCGTGCAGAAGGTTTGAGAAAGCCTGGAGCAAAGCTCGCAAGTGCATTGCAGACACTTTCGCAATCGGAAGTAACTTTAGTGCGTGGGAAGCACGGCTGGCGCCTTTCTGGAGCTCTTCTTTCAAGAAACTGGTTCAAGGAACTCTCCGGGGAATCCCGTGAGCGAGCAGGCAGAGTTGCGAGCCTGATTTTAAGACTTGTGCAGGGCGAGGGGCACGAGTCTTTGTCTAAGGTGTATGAAGAGTTTTTGCAGAAGATAGCAGTATCAAACTCTTCAATGCAAGACACGCTTGAGTGTGTGTATGCTCTTAGGATTTTGTCTGAGCTCGGTCTTGATGCAGGAGCCGCTTCAATTGAGGTGCCTGAAGAAGAATTGTCTAGCGAAGCTCGCAGGGACATTGTGCTTCGTATTAATCGCGGCATCACAGCTTCAGGTCTGTAGTATTCAGGCATACGGTATACTGATGTGAATGCCTGAGGAGTTGCCCGATCAAAATGACGACACGAGCACGCTTGAACGCATGCGTAGGAGACTGTACGCACAAGATGCGCCTGAGCAATTCGTAGTGCCTGAACTTGCAACTGAGCCCGTTGTTGAACCTGCGGCTGCGTGGGCTCCGCCTGCAGAGCAAACCTCCAAGAAGAAGCCGCGTATCTCGTGGGCAGTTGTATTCCTAGGTGTTGCGGCTGTATTTTTCGTACTTGCAGTAGCGGGAGCGGCGTATTTCCTAATCTTTGGCGCTCGATCAGTTTCAACAGACAGAGTCATAATCTCTATAGATGCACCAACAGCTATTGCCAGCGGGGATTCGGTAGCTTTGCTTGTGTCAGTGCAGAATAACAACCCCGTACAAATCCACTCAACGGTACTCGCAGTTGATTTCCCCGAGACTACGCGCTCAAGCGAATCAATAGATGTGCCGTTCAATCATTTTGAAGACACATTGGGAGATATAGATTCAGGAGTGAGCGGGCAACAGACAGTGCGTGCGGTCTTGTTTGGCGCAGAGAATGAGCGCATTAGTATTCCTGTACGCTTTGAATACCGTGTAGAAGGATCAAATGCAGTATTTGTGAAAGAGACTACGTATGAAGTTGTAGTAACTTCATCTCCGCTCACTGTGCGAGCAGAAGCAGTAACTGAGGCAACGGCAGGACAACCGCTTACGTTTGCTGTAACGGTGCGTTCAAATGCAAAGACTCCCGTTGAGCATGTTGCCGTGCTTGCGCAGTATCCATTTGGGTTTACTGCACGCAAAGGCGAGGGCCCGTTGTTTGCTGTTGGAACTCTGGCACCAGGAGAAGAGAAAACCATAACGGTTAGCGGGACGCTCTCGGGAGAAAGTAGTGACCAGAAAGTCTTTAAGTTCACGGCAGGAACACGAACAAATGAAGAAGCTCCGCTGCTCGCAGTTTCATACACAACAACTGAGGCTTCAATAACGCTCGGTAAGCCGTTTCTTTCTACATCTCTTTCTATTAATCATGATGCAGGAGCCTCTCCTGTGATATCTGCAGGCTCACAAGCACAAGCAATACTGTCTTGGGCGAACACGCTTTCAACACCAATTCTTGATGGAGAGATACTGGTGAAGCTTTCAGGAGCTGCACTTGATACTAGTTCAGTAAGTGCTTATGGAGGGTTCTATCGCTCTTCTGACACAACATTGATTTTCAGTAGAGAGACTAATAGCGAGCTCGCACGACTGGCGCCAGGGAACACTGGCAATGGATCCTTTAGCTTCTCAACAAAGAGCGGAGCTGCGCTTGCAGGAACAAAGAATCCAACCGTTACGGCAACTATATCCGTGTCGGGGCGAAGAGTAGGGGAGTCTAATGTTCCTGAGAGCGTATCTTCTTCGCTCGTGCGAACAATAAAGATTGGGACAGACCTCTCTCTTAAAGCACGTACGCTCCGCAGTATTGGTGCATTTAAGAACACCGGGCCGTGGCCGCCTGTTGCTGACAAAGAGAGCACGTACACAATTGAGCTGGTGCTCGCCAATACTCTTAATTCAGTTGCAAACACTTCAGTATCAGCAACCCTGCCCTCATACGTAACTTATACAGGGGCCGTAAGTCCAAATGACGGATCGCTAACGTACAACGCAACGTCTCGTCGTATTACCTGGAATGCTGGCGAGGTGCCTGCTGGAGCAGGTGTGCGCTCAATAAGCTTCCAGGTGACCCTGTTGCCAAGTGTTTCTCAGCGCGGTACAAGTCCTGTACTTATGTCTGCACAGCAAATAACAGGAACAGACCGATTTACACAAAAGGCGATCTCGTTTACGAGTCCTGAGATAACTACGCAGGCACCAGCAGACCCGCAGTTCCAAGCGGATTATGGAACGGTCCGTTAATATATAGCTATGGTATCTCTAGAAACAATTGTCTCATTTGCAAAGCGCCGCGGCTTTATATTTCCTGGGTCTGAGATCTATGGAGGATTTGCGGGAACATACGATTTCGGCCCGCACGGTCTTGCGCTCAAGAAAAATATTGAGCAGCTTTGGTGGCGGCGCTTTGTTGAGCTGCGTGACGATATGTATGGAATTGACTCAGCTATTTTGATGAACCCTCGAGTGTGGGAAGCATCTGGGCACACCACAACTTTCAACGACCCACTAGTTATTGATCAGAAAACACAGAAGCGGTACCGCGCAGATCATCTGCTAGAAGATGCTGGAGTTGATCCAACGGGCATGAGTATTGAGGAGATGGGAGCGGCTCTTAAAGAAAAGGGAATACTGAGCCCTGAAGGAAATGCCCTCTCAGAAGTGCAGCAATTTAATATGATGTTTAAGACATCTGTAGGTTCTATAGAGGGAGGAGACGTTGCTGCGTACTTGCGCCCTGAAACTGCTCAAGGAATGTTTGTTAACTTTAAGAACATTATTGATGCGTACCATCCCAAGCTTCCATTCGGCATTGCGCAGATAGGGAAAGCGTTTAGGAACGAGATTGCGCCACGCGAGTTTATCTTCCGCGTACGCGAGCTTGAGATTATGGAGCTTGAGTACTTTTTGGACGAGAAGACTTGGGAAGAACAATTTGCATATTGGCAGAAGGAAATGCATGCATGGTTTGCTGAGCTTGGGTTTTCTGAAGAAGACTTGAAAGAAGTTGAGGTCTCTGCAGAGGAGCGGGCGCACTATTCAAAGCGCACTTTGGATTTCTATTTCAAATATCCAGGAGGCTTTAAAGAGATTGGAGGACTTGCATACCGCACAGACTTCGACCTTAAGAATCATGAGGAGGCATCAGGTACAGAGTTGCGATACTTGGATCAGGAGAAGAATGAAAAGGTTTCCCCTCACGTTCTTGAGCCAACGTTTGGTCTCGGCAGACATCTGCTCGCAGTACTCGTTAAGGCCTACGACACGGATTCTCTTGGGGGAGAGGAGCGCGTAGTGTTGCGTCTTCCTGCAAAGCTTGCGCCAGTTAAAGCACTCGTCTCTCCGCTTCTTAAGAACAAGCCTGAGCTTGTGGAAAAGGCGCAGGAGGTTCGAGCGCGTTTGCAACAGGTGCACCCAGCTATTGCGTGGGACGACAACGGAAATATTGGAAAGCGATATAGACGCCAGGATGAAATTGGTACGCCGTTTTGTATTACGATTGATTTTGACACGCTTGGAGAAGCTCCAGAGCTCAAAGATACCGTGACGCTGCGCCACAGAGACACGGGAGAACAGGAACGCCTGTCTATTGAGGAGGTTGTTGTGCGTCTGCAGGAGGCATTGCAGTAGCCAATAGGAGATTCTTGGCGCTGTGCTAGTATTTTCTTAATGCACAAAAACGTCTCCATAACTATCACACCGGGCACAATTATTACTGCGATTCTTATTGGAGCAGCAGCTTTTGCGCTGTGGACGCTGCGAGACCTTGCGCTCCTCGTGCTTACAGCAATTGTCATTGCCTCTGCAATTGAGCCTGGCGTGGCGTTCTTTAGGAAAAGGAGAATACCTCGCGTTCTTGCAGTTACGGGCATGTATGTAGCCGTATTCGGGTCTCTGTTTGCAATTGTGTACTTCTTTCTCCCGCCCGTTCTTGACGATGCGCAGGGCTTTCTTTCAACAGCTCCGCAATATCTAGATACGCTTAATATCCCAGCACCGTTCTCGGCCCTTACAACAACTGCCCGTACTGCTGCAGCACCAGATCAGGCGCAATCTATCTTTGATACGCTGTTTGCGTTCCAGTCTGCCTTTGCAGACACTACTGGCGGAGCAGTGCGCGTCTTGTCTACATTCTTTGGCGGTATCTTTGCACTGATATTGGTAGTTGTGCTGTCGTTTTATTTCGCAATCCAAGAGACAGGCATAGACGATTTCGTTCGTCTGATGACTCCTGCCAAACATGAGGATTATGTTGTGGGGCTGTGGCTCCGCGCGAAGAAGAAGATTGGGCAGTGGATGCAGGGCCAATTACTGCTGTCGATTATAGTGGGTGTAATTGTGTACTTAGGGCTGCTTATTCTGGGCGTTCCGTATGCTCTGTTGCTTGCCGTTATTGCTGCAATTCTAGACCTGATCCCAATCTTTGGGTCCTTTATTGCAGGTATTTTGGGCGTTGTTGTGGCCTTTGCCTCAGGAGGAGTCACGCTTGCAGTAATTGTGGCAGGACTCTTCTTTATCGTGAATCAGTTTGAGGCTCACCTTATCTATCCGCTTGTGGTGAACAAGGTCGTAGGCATCCCGCCTCTACTCGTTATTCTGGCGCTTATTGTTGGGGGCAGTCTCGCGGGATTCCTTGGTGTCCTTCTCTCCATTCCGCTTGCGGCAGCGCTTAGAGAGTTCCTGGGAGACGTTGAGCGCAAGAAGCATATTCAACTTTAGTCTGTTTGTACGCAATGGCTCGCTATATCACTACAACTCTTCCGTACGTGAACGCCGATCCTCACATTGGATTTGCGCTTGAGATTCTTGAGGCTGATGTGTTAGCTCGCACGTGGAGACTTCGTGGAGAAGAGGTGTTTTTCTCTACAGGCACAGATGAGCATGGACAAAAGATTTGGGAAGCGGCTGAGCGCGCAGGGAAGAGCGCGCAAGACTATGTTGATCATTACGCACATGAAGTAGAGAAGCTTAAAGAAGTGCTTGGTCTTTCAACAGACCATTTTATTCGCACAACAGACCAGGCACACCAAGAAGCTGCGCAGGAAATGTGGAGACGCTGCATGGATGCAGGCGATATCTATAAGAAGTCATACACAGGTCTGTATTGTGTTGGGTGCGAGGCGTATAAGACTGAACGAGAGCTTGAGGGAGGAGTTTGCGTACTCCACCCAGGGCTAACGCTTGAGGAGCGAACTGAAGAGAATTACTTCTTTGCTTTTTCAAAGTATGCAGAGCGCCTGCTCTCTATGCTCGAGAAGCCAAGTTCAATTGTTCCGGGATGGAGAAGAGAAGAGGCAGTTCGTTTTGTTTCTGAGGGACTTGAAGATTTTAGTATTTCGAGAAAGAAGGAAAAGCTTTCCTGGGGAGTTCCTGTGCCTGGAGACGACACTCAGGTTATGTATGTTTGGTTTGATGCACTTACGAGCTATCTCTCAACACTCGGGTGGCCGGCGGACAAGGAAGGACTTTATGAGAAGTTTTGGGTTAATGGGTCAACGCTTCAGATTGCAGGAAAAGACCAGGTGCGCTTTCAGTCCCTGATTTGGCAGGCAATGCTCTGCTCCGCGGGCATTAAGAATACAGACCAGGTCTTCTATCATGGCTTCATTAATTCAGGAGGGCAGCGCATGTCTAAGTCCCTTGGCAATGTTATTAGTCCATACGAGCTCGTTGAGAAATATGGCACTGAAGCAACTCGCTATGTACTCTTGCGGCATGTGCACCCTACAGAGGACACAGACGTTACGTGGGAGCGCCTGGATGAGTGGTACACAGCAAACCTGGTAAACGGGCTTGGAAACCTTGTGGCACGCATTATGAAGCTTGCTGAGGCCCATCTAGAAGGAGGAATGGCGCACCCAGGCAAAGAAGATTTCGATGCTGCGTACTGGAAACACTTAGATGGATTTGAATTTAACCAAGCTATGGATCTCATATGGGCAAAGATTCAGGGGTTAGATGAACAGATTACGAAGGAAGAACCATTTAAGTTAGTTAAGACAGATCCTGAGGCAGGCAAGGAAAGCATCAAGCTTCTAGTGCGTGAACTTTATAGTATTGGCCGTCTGCTTGCGCCGTTCATGCCTGAAACAAGCGCTCGGATTAAAGAAGCGGTTCTCGCAAACACAAAGCCAGAGAATCTTTTTCTACGCCTCCCATAACGTATGAAATACTTTGATGCGCACTGCCATATTCAGTTTGATCGGTTTTCAGAAGACAGAGACCAAATTATAGAAAGAATGCGTGGGGAAGAGTTTGGTGGGCTCGTTGTTGGAGTGGACACAGCTTCAACCAAGGCAGCAATTGAGCTCGTGCAGGAACACCCGCATCTGTGGGCTTCAGTAGGACTGCACCCAAATGACACGCCAGAAGAGCCTTTTAACGAAGACCTTTTTCTTAAGCTTGCCCAAGATCCAAAGGTTGTAGCTATTGGAGAGTGTGGACTAGATAACTATCGTCCTGAAGACCCGGAGCAAGAAAAGAAACGACAGCGGGAAGTGTTTGAGCAACATGTTGAGCTTGCGCTTAAGACTGATAAGCCGCTCATGATCCAC
>JAHJZL010000072.1 GCA_018826405.1 Patescibacteria group bacterium | reverse complement strand
ATGCAGAGACAATTCAAAACACGTATCAGACCAGGTGCCTCCATGAGACAAAAGATCAGGAGCAAGTTCGTACGGAGTCTCAGTACTCTCAAGATATTCAAGTACTGCTTCAAAGTGTTTGCGGCTTGCTTCTGAAAGGTGATCTGTCGGACTTGGCATGCTGTCTCCTTCTTCTTTGGCGCGTGCGAGAAGCTCAGCTGCTTCAAGCACCTCTCCGCGCTTTGCGCAGTCTACACAGTTTGGAGGCAAGACGGCTGCATGCTTGCGGAAGAACTGTGTAAGCTCGCGTGCAAAGCGGCTGCGCGTCTCCCGGTCTCCCATGCTGTTAAGACGAAGACGAGACTCTTGTTTTGTAAGGTCTGCGATAAGTTCGCGAATTGCACGAATGAGTACTGCTTCTGCAATTGCTTGCTCAACGCCGAGTATGTGAAATTGCACTACAACATTCTTAGGAGCAGCACGTCCTGCTGCAGCATTTGAGTGCCAGAGAAACAGAGGCTGCAGAGCTGTAGGAACAAGACCTGCATCACGCACCTGCTTCAAAAGCGTAATAACATCTTTCGCATGTGGATCTTTGCCTTCAAGCGTAATGCCTTCTGGTAGATCTTGTTTCTTTCCGTTGCCGCGGTTAGCTGCTGCGAGGGCTGCAAAAGGAGTGAAGCCGTAATAGCTTCCAATGGCATGTGAGCGTTTTAAAATATCGCTTGGCTGAAGGGTTCGTGCGCTCATTGAGGTTCAGTAACTGCTCCTGGTAATAGGCCCCACTTTCCGGGAGGAAGGAGACGCACATACGCGCGTCCCATCAAATCCTCTCGAGGAAGTGCTCCCCATGAGCGGGAGTCAGAGCTCTTTGGGCGGTTGTCTCCCATAACGAAGAACTGATCTTCGCCGAGTGTGCGATCGAGGCTGTAAGTTGCGTCTTCTGAAACAACATACGACTCATCAAGTGTAAGTGTTGTTCCGTCTGTCTTTGTAACGCTCGTTACACCTTTATCGATGTGTACAGTCTCTCCAGGAAGACCAATCATGCGCTTAATGTAGAAGACTGAAGGATTGTTTGGATATCTAAAGACAACAACATCTCCGCGCTTGGGTTCTGAAAGACGATAGGTGAGTTGATCAACAATTAGATAATCACCACTTTCAAATGTGGGATGCATACTATCGCCTTCAACGATGAATGGTTGCGCAACAAAGACGCGAATGGGGACGACAATAATGATCGCAAGAACGACGAAGGTGAGTATTTCACGAAGCGCCGATCCAAGAACTTTCATGCGGGCATTGTATGCCTATGAAATTACACGTCAACTTTTCTAGTAGAGGTGGGAGGAAGACAAAGTAGTTATCGATAGGTTTTGCGTGCGATATCGTCACATACTCCGCCCAGTACGTTAGAATAAGTATATGAAGTTTGGTCACATAGGATTCTCCGTTCACGATCTACAGAAGAGCAAAGAGTTTTATGAAGAAGCCCTTATTCCAATTGGTCTCTCACTTACACACGAGAGCAACGAACAGGTTAGATTCGGAAAGGATGGGAAGACTATGCTTTATATTCATGCGCGCACAACTCCTCCTAGCAGCTTTCATCTTGCGTTTGAGGCGGAGAGTCATGAGGAGGTGGACGCATTTTACGCTGCAGCACTTGCTGCTGGCGGAACGGATCACGGTGCTCCTGGTATCAGATCAGACTACAGTCCAACATACTACGCAGCTTTTGTGCTGGATCCGAACGGACACAATATTGAAGTTGTGTGCCGATAGAAGTTCTAACATCGTCCCACACTCCCAGCACTGATATACTCGCTACATGGAAGGGATACCAACATCAAACGAGAAGTCGAAGAAAATAGAGTTCCCTAAAATTTCAAATGAGATTCTTGCAATGGCTGAGGAAGATCAGTCGATGCGTATGGCCATGAATGATGGAGCTGAGTGGGATCACGATATAGATGTGAGGAATACAGAGCGCATGAAAGCTATCGTTGCAGAGATTGGATGGCCTACGAAGTCAAAGGTAGGGGAATGGCCTTCCTATAATGCCTGGCTCCTCGTACAGCATGCGATGCATGATATTGATTTCATGAGGCATTGTCTTGAACTCATGAGAGCAGCTCCCTCAGAGGAAATCGATCCAGCAAATATCGCCATGCTGGAAGACCGTTTAAATACACATGATGGTCTTCCTCAGAAATACGGCACGCAGTACAGCCAATCCGGTGAACGATTTGAGGTAGAGGATGTGGAAAAACTCGACGAGTTGCGAAAAGCTGTCGGTCTCCCAAGTATTGCTGAGGAAGAAGAGGATCGAAAGCAGTATCAGAAGACAGACTAACTAATAAGTTCTAACACCAGTCCCAGACCTCCAGCTACAAATAGAAAAGGCCTACTCCTGATGATGTCAGTTTCAGCCTTTGTAATGTCTCAATCGCATGGACTTTTTCTTTACGTCCTTCTCTGCTTGGCGTGAAAACTTCTTACGGCGGACTCTTGATAGGAACTCGTCAAAGACGAGTCCTTGGTGCCGTATTCTACCTAGGTGAGAATAAAAGGCTTGTCGTAAATGGTCGTCACTCTTTGTGGCTTCCACCACAAACAGAAATATGTTTTTTACGTGATCAGCAGAATACTTTCTCGCAAACCATGCTTTTCCTGCAATTGAAGACTTTATTTGAATTGGGACTTTCACCAGTACGGTCTCAGTTCCAGAAGACGTCGGCTTAGAGCGAATATAGGCAAATGCATCAATGCCGTGCATCTCCCAACGCCATGACGCTCTTTTAACTTCCACCAACCATTTAGGTGTACCCTCAGTCGTTTGATCAAAGATGTTGAAGAATCGGGCCTCACTCATGGCCCCAACTTTTTCTCCCGGGCGCATAAGTTCTCTCCGTATTCATCGAACTCTAGACAGAACCTAGCATAGGTTGCATAAAGGTTCCAACATCGTCCCAGACTGCAGGTAACTTCTGGTACACTATCCGCAACATGGCACACGTACTTATTGGACTTGGAAACCCTGGAGGCGAGTATACAAACACCCGGCATAACGCAGGACGCATGGCTGCAGAGCTTTTCGCAAAGGAGCAGAGTTTTTCAGATTGGAAGTTAAAGAAAAGTGCGCAGGCATTAGTTTCAGAAGGCGCACTCTCAAACAAAAAGGTTGTAGTAGCGCTTCCAGAAGTGTTTATGAACCTCTCAGGAAAGACAGCGCTCGCACTCGTCTCCTCAAAGCCTGCCGCTAAGAAGCTCTTAGTTATTAGAGACGATCTTGATCTGCCACTCGGCACTATTAAGATGACCGGATACGGACGAGGTGCAGGAGGACACAAGGGAGTTGAGAGCATCATGCGCGCGCTTAAGACAAAAGACTTCGCACAGATAAAGATTGGTATTTCAGGAGAGACGGCAAAGGGAAAACTTAAGAAAGTTTCTGGAGAAGAGAAGGTAGTTAAGCATGTCATAGGCAAGTTTAAGCCAAGCGAGGAGGCCGTCCTAAAGAAAACTTTACAGAAAGCGAGCGAAGCCGCTGAGATTTTTGTCACGGACGGCATTGAAAAGGCGATGCTTTTTGCAAATACGAAGTAGCTTCCTATTTCTTGATTCTGGGGTATGGTACGTGCGGACCTGGCCATACGGTCTTACAAGAAGGGAGATACGTCATGGCTGCCAATGAACAGCTGGACTTAGACGAAAATAACCGCCAATTCTTCCGTGCTGGCCTCGCTGCCTGCATCCCCGTCT
>JAHJZL010000071.1 GCA_018826405.1 Patescibacteria group bacterium | reverse complement strand
TGAAATCAGCTTAATAAGTATTCCCATGTTTGTACTACCCTACCAATTACCCCCTGAGTTCTTCATGAATTGAAGTGAAGTATCTGCCTCTGTTTTTTCTTTAAAGAAGAGTGATTTAAATATTCGTTGTCCTTCAGATTCCTTTGGAGTTGAAGACGCTGTTGAAGTTGACGTTGTTTCTTGGTTGCTAGAATCAGCTGAGAGCATCAGTGTTGCAGCCGTCTCATCTGAAACATGTACATCAGCAAGCTCAGTTGAAGAAGCAATCATAACTGAAAGCGCTGAAGCGAGGCGAGCACGCTCGACTCCAAAACTCTTTGTCTTTTCAACTGCGTGCTCTCGGAACTCCTGATCTCCTGATTCTTTTGACAGCTCCTCTGTCTGCAGCGTTAAGTCAGCTTCAGCAAGCGTACGCACAGCAAGTGCTGTTGAGACCTTTCCCGTTGCTTCAATTGCCGTTGCCTCTGTATCAATAACTGCTACATGAGAATCAAAACGATTCGCTAGAGACCTTGAGGTCTTAGAGTCGAGCTTCCCTCTAGCCATGAGCGTAGAAACTTCTTCAACGCGTACAGAAGCAAATCGAGTTGCAACCTCAGCCTTTGCTTCTCCTCTTGGAGCAAGCGCCAACTCAATAGGCTCACGCACCGCAACCTTAATTGGATATAGGAGATCTCCTGGCAATGCCTTCTCTGAAGCTAGAGTAGCTTGTGTTCCTGTGGCAACAACAAGAACGAGAACAAATGCTGACACTGCTGCAGTTCTGGTTCGCAAGTATGAAAATATAGAAACTGCACTAGTTTGGGGAACTGTTGCTTCTGCAGGCACCTGATGGAGGTCTGCATACTCAGAAAGAGATATACGCATACGCGCATGAGTATCCTCGCCGAGTGTTATGCGAGAAAGTGTGCGAACGTATTCTTTTATATTCTTTTGCTTAGTCATAGATTTCGTCTGTATGCATAATTGCACGAACCTTCTTCAGCGCTCTATTTATCCTAACCGAAACTGCATTAGCAGTATCTCCCGTTATTCCCGCAATATCTCGAGGGGAGAGGCCCTCGACGTAGCGCATGAGGAGAGCTTCCTTTGACACATCGTCTAGCTGATTAATAACAGACAATGCTTCTTGTACTTGCGCCGCTCCTTCTACGTCTTGGTGGTCCTCGCTTCTGAACTCAATACCTTGTTCTGTAAGCACATCAAGAGACTGTTCTTTCTTTTTGCGATACCAGTCAATAACTAGGTTGCGGGCAATGGTATAGAGGAGTGCTCGTTCGCTTCGCATATGCGTCCCCTCCCGCACTGCCTGCCAAAACCTGGTAAATACCTCCTGGGTTAAGTCTTCAGCCAGCTCACGAGAGCTTACCTTTAAGAAGCAGAAACGATATATATCGTTTGCGTACGCGTCGTATATCTGCAGGAAATATGCCTTGTTATCTTCTTGGTCCATAGAGTATGACGTACTGCCAGGCTGATTCTTATCAACCACACATGTGCATAGATAATGTCATGGATGCGTACATGAAGCTATTGGGAAATACAAAAACCGCACAAGATTGTGCGGTTTTTGATACACCAGTGCTACTTAGACTTCTTTGCTGTCTTCTTGACTGCTTTTTTCACAGCCTTTTTAACTGCCTTCTTTGCGGCAGGCTTTGGACCCATCTCCTTGCGAAGCTTAGTCCAATTGCTCTTTAGCTCAGCTACTGCTGATTTAAGTTCAGAAGGAGTTACATCCTGCATTCCCTTATATGCTTTTGCAGCATTATCAACGATAGCGGCAAGTGCAGCTTCGTCGAGCTTCTTAAGTTTCTTTGCTTCCTTAACAACATCCTTCTTAAGGCCTGTTGCCCACTTAGCAGTTGCCTTGCGGTGCTTCTCTGCATTCTTAGCTCCATAGAAGTAGTATCCAGCTGCGCTTGCTGCTGCAACTGCAGCGAGTACTCCCGCACCAATCTCTACTTTCTCAATCTTGCTCATCTTCTTTTTGCTTGCTGCTTTCTTTGCACCTGCTTTTTTCGTTGCCATGATTTTAAATTACTCTTTGTTAGATGCTGCTTTCTTTTTGCGTCGTGTTGGTTTTGCGAATCCTGTAACTAGAGCTAGAAGCTGGCCGAATCGGTGACCCTCGCTCTTTACTCTCTCCCGCACTTCGCGGATATCGTCTCGGATCTGCTCGCTTTCTTCAACAACAATATCGGTGACTTCCTCAATGTTTTTAAGAACGCGCAGCACCCGGATGAGCACTAGCACCAAGAGGA
>JAHJZL010000070.1 GCA_018826405.1 Patescibacteria group bacterium | reverse complement strand
TGCTGCAATCAAGGCGAACACTGATTCAGTTGCATCTCAAGCTGCTCTCTTCTATAGCGAGAACACAAATAGCTATGGAGTTGCGAACACTGGTTCAGGAGCGAGTTGTTCAGCAGCGAGCACGCTATTCGCTAACACAACGGTTACGAATGCAATTGCGTCAATTGATGCAGCTAATGGTGCAGGAACAGTTATCTGTACTTCAACTTCAGACACCTATATGGTTGCGTCTCAGTTGATCAGTGACAACACTAAGTACTGGTGTTTGGACTCAACAGGGCAGAAGAAAGAACTTTCTGCAGCTCCTGCAAACACAGACACTGCGTGTCCGTAAGGCAATTACACGGGTAACACAAAAACCCTGTCCTCAGATGAGGCAGGGTTTTTGTGTTAGTTGATGATCAGAGCGGTATACTGGAAGCAATGGAGTTTATTGCAATCGTATTCTTTTTCTTTCTCGGAGCAGTGCTTGCAAGCTTTATAGGAGTACTTGCTGAGCGTGTGCATACAGGGGAGCAAATAATTAGTGGCAGGTCACGCTGCAATTCTTGCAACCGTCAGCTGACTACACTTGATTTGATGCCTGTAGTTTCGTGGCTTTTGTCGCGGGGACGCTGCAGGACCTGTAAGGCACGCGTTCCTGCGCTGTATCTGGCTTCAGAGGTACTGCTTGGTGTCTTGTTCGTTGTTTCCTATATTCAGTTTGGCCTCTCTGTTCAACTGGGCCTACTTCTCTTGATTTTGTGCGTGCTTCTATTTGTTGTGCTGTATGACCTGCGTCACATGATTGTGCCTCCCGCCGCGTCACTCGCACTTGTTGCGCTCTCAAGTGTGTACGCCTATGTTGCATGGGGCACGTTGTTGATCGGGTACGTTTTAATTGTCTCGGGAGGTATAGCGCTCGGTTTCTTTCTTCTGTTTGCGCTTTCACGCGGCAGAGCAATGGGACTTGGAGATAGTCCTGTTGCGCTTGCGCTCTCCCTTGTGGCAGGACCCCAGGCACTCGCTGGACTCCTATTTTCTTTCTGGGCAGGTGCCTTTATAGGTATCGGTATATTGGTGTCGCGCCCGAAAGGCACTAGAATGGGAATTGAAGTACCGTTCGTGCCGTTTCTCGCACTCGGGTATCTGCTCGCTCTATTTACACAATGGAATCCTCTATTTCTCACATTTTAAAAAAGCTCTCGCGAGGATTTACTCTCGTAGAAATGCTCGTAGTGCTTGCCATCATCGTTATTGTTACGGGCATAGCCATTAACGGGCAGTCTTCTTTTAATAAGACAGTTATTCTAACGGATACGGCATACACACTCGCGTTTTCTATTCGAGAAGCTCAGTCTCTCGGGCTCTCAAGTAGGTATTTTGGTGGCTTCCAGAATGCGGGCTACGGAGTCCACTTTAGTAGCGGTTCTCTAACCTCATATATACTTTTCGCAGACACAAACCCGGGCATCCCTGGATCAAGCCAGGGAGGAATATGTCCTGGGCACACGGTTGCCTCTGGTCCAGAGGCACGGCCAGGAAATTGTACGTATGAACTGCCGAGTGAAGGAGTGCGTACGTCAACCTTCAACAGAGGATTCAAGATTAGTAAGTTTTGTGGATTCGATAGGGCGTTAAACTCAACACGGTGTTCAGACACGAACCTGGATTCATTGAATATCGTGTATCTACGACCTAACACACAGTCCATTATTACGGGGAAGCGTTCTGGAGCCCCCATGTCCCTTGAGAACGCTACAATATATGTAGCCTCTCCTGATGGGGGAACAGAGCGATGCGTAAGTGTATCAAAAGTCGGACAAGTATCTGTAGGAGTATGCCCATGAGTACTAACAAAACACAGCGCGGATATACGTTGCTAGAAATGATTGTCTCATTGGGAATTTTTAGTTTGGTCATGGTTGTGGTTACGGGAGCGTATCTCACACTCATAAGTTTGGATCGGCAAGCGCGAGGAAATAATCAACTCGTATCAAGCCTTTCTTTTGCTGTTGAAAGTATGGCGCGCAACATGCGCACAGGAACTGGCTATATGTGTAATGGAAGTTCTGTAGTGCCTAACTGCGACGGGGGAACAAGTATCACTTTCGTTGATAGTCAGGGTCAGACCATTACGTACTTTAAGCGTAGTGATGGAACAATTGGACAGTGTACTGGTGCTTGTAGCGAGTCGCGAGCAGTATCTCTCACAGATCCTTTGATCACGATTCAGTCCCTTACGTTTTACGTGAGAGGTGTTGGAACTGCGGACATAGTGCAGCCGCAAGTAATATTTGTAATCAAGGGTAGTATGAAAACAGACACGAATAAGACTACCGACTTTACGATACAGACAGGAGCCACGCAGCGATTTATAGATATATGATGATTCACCAGCAGAAAGGATTTACACTCGTTGAAACACTCGTTGCAATTACGATTATTGCACTTGCACTTGTGGGTCCTTTTTATGCTGTGCAACAGTCACTGAATGCTTCACGCAGTGCACGTGACCAACTTATTGCGTCTTCTCTTGCGCAAGAGGGAGTTGAATATGTCCGAGCTATTAGAGACGGAAATTATTTATTCAATATTCAGAATCCAAACTCGTTACGTTCATGGCTGTATGGACTTAATGGAACAGGAGGCCGCAACTGCATTGCTGCGGACTGTGTAGTGGATGCAACACAAGGAACAGTTAACACAGTTATTACTCCGTTGTACGTAACCTCTGGGGGTATTTATAATCAACAAAACTCAGGAACCGTAACTCCATTTACGCGTAAAATAAGACTTACTACTATTAGTGTTACTGAAGTGCGTGTCACAGTCACCATGACCTGGATGACGCGAACGGTGCCGTACACCTTTACGGTCACTGAGACTTTAAATGATTGGTTATGAGTACACCTTACCCTCGCGGCTTTACCCTTCTTATCGCAGTTATTCTTACATCAGTACTTTTGTCTGTGGGCCTTGCCTTGCTTGATGTTGCATACAAGCAAGTAGTGCTCTCCTCAACAGCGAAGCAATCTCAAACAGCCTTTTATGCAGCAGACTCTGCACTAGAGTGCGCACTATACTGGGACCAAAAGCAAGGAGCATTTGCGTATGGATCTGCAAGCGCGTCAGTCTCTTGTACAGGACAGACATTTCCAGTAACTACATCCATCTCAAGCAATATACAGAAGAGCGTCTTCTATGTTGCCTGTCCGTCAGGAGAATCTGCACAGGTTGAGGTATACAAGGCAAACGGCGGAGCAACGTGTAGTTCAGGGAAGACAACTTGTATTTATGCTAACGGATACAACACTTGTGACGCCTCAAATCCACGCCGTATTGAGCGCGGACTTAAGGTCGTGTACTAGATAGTTAAACGGGGTACAGTATAGGTAATGGAAGCATCTAGAGAGATTAAAGACCGAGCTCAAAAGCTGCGTATTGCCATAACGGCATATCGAGCCGAGTATCACGAAAAAGACGAGTCATCCATATCTCCCGAAGCACTGGATTCGCTAAAGCACGAGCTCGCAGAGCTTGAGCGAATGTATCCAGAGCTGATTGTTGCAGATTCTCCCACGCAAGTTGTTGCAGGAAGAGTCCTGCCTGGACTCAAGAAGGTTGCGCACGCCGTTCCGCAATGGTCGCTGGACGATGCCTTTTCTGAGGGGGAGGCGCGCGCTTTTGACGAGCGAGTTAAAAGAGGACTTGTACGCGCAGGATACGAGAATCCTGCTCCTACTTATAGTGCAGAACTTAAAATTGATGGGCTGCATATTGTTCTCACCTATGAAAAGGGAGCGCTTGTCTTGGCTGCTACTCGAGGGGATGGAGTAATTGGAGAAGACGTTACAGATGCAGTGCGTACTATTAAAAACATTCCACACACGCTCACTCGTCCCATTGATGTAGTTGTTGAGGGGGAGGTGTATATGACGCGCTCAGGCTTTGCCGCTTTAAACATAGAACAGGAGAAGGCTGGGAAACAAGCGTTTGCTAACCCGCGCAATGCGGCGGCAGGGTCTCTGCGCCAAATTGATGTGCGCGCTGCTGCTGCGCGCCCTCTTGCTGCGTTTTTGTATGACCTGGATCTTACAAGTGAGAAGATGCCAGAAACGCAAACAGAAGTCCTTTCATATATTAGAGAGTTAGGGCTGCCCAGCAATGTGGAGGGAATACATGCAAAAACGCTCCAAGAAGCAGTTTCTTTTTGGGAGAGCTGGCATGGGGTACGGCGAGAGAACGAAGACTATCAGATTGATGGTGTGGTCCTTAAAGTTAACGAAGCAGAATACCGCACGGCGCTTGGCTATACTGGGAAGGGTCCGCGGTTTGCTATTGCACTCAAATTTCCAGCAGAGCAGGTCACGACCCGTGTTACTGATATAAGTCTTCAGGTTGGGCGCACGGGTGTACTTACTCCTGTTGCGCATCTGGAGCCTGTGTCCGTTGCGGGGAGCACCGTTGCGCGGGCAACGCTCCATAACGAAGACTTCATTTCAGAAAAAGATATACGTATCGGAGACACCGTTATTTTGCAGAAAGCAGGAGATATTATTCCTGAGATTATTCAGGTCTTGCCAGAATTTCGTACAGGGAAAGAGAAGAAATGGATATTTCCAAAACGCTCGCCGCTTTGCGGAGGGGATGGAGAAATTGAGCGAGTTGCAGGAACTGCAGCAAGGAAGTGCAAGGTTGCGGGATCTTTTGACCAGCAGTTTAGGAAGCTCACACACTTTGCTGGAAAGAGCGCCCTTGATATAGACGGCTTAGGAGCAAAGACCGTTAAATTACTCATGGAACATGAGCTTGTGAGTGACTATGATGATTTCTTTGAGCTTACGTATGACGAGGTGCGTGAGCTTCCCGGATTTAAGGAGCTGTCTGCACGAAACTTAATTGATGCGATTCAAGAGCGAACTCGTATTCCGCTTGACCGTCTGCTTGCAGGCCTTTCAATACCGCATGTTGGAGTCGAGACCGCATACTTGCTCGCTGCAAATTTTGGAACACTTGCACGCATGTTGAATGCGAAGCCTGAGGAGTTCAGCGATATCCACGGCATTGGAGATATAGGAATGCGTGCTGTATCAGAGTGGTTTGGTGACATTGAGAATCGCGCACTCGTTGAGCGTCTGCAACAGCATCTCTCAATTGCTGAAGTGTCTAAGGCACCAAGCAAGGGAGTATTTTCTGGAGTCTCCGTTGTTATAACAGGGACGTTTGAGGAGTTTTCTCGCGAGGAGGCAAGTGCTCTTGTTAAGAAGCAAGGAGGAACCGTTAGCAGTGCAGTATCTCGAAAGACCGGGTTCGTGCTTGCAGGAGAAAAGCCAGGATCAAAGCTTGTGGCTGCGCAGGATTTAGGAGTTCCTGTTATAGACGCAAAGGAATTCCTCAGGAGGCTTAAAGCGTGATAGATTGGCTGTAATGAGTGAAATACGCACAAGTGCAGAAGATGTAAAAAAGCTAGCTAATCTAGCGCGTATTGCAGTGCCTGAAGAAGACCTCCCGCGTTTTGCAGAAGAGTTTGATGCGATTCTGGCGTATGTAGGGAAACTGGATAGTTTGTCTCTTCCAGACGCGCAGAAGAGGGTGCCTCAGCTACGTAACGTATTTCGAGAGGATGGGGAGCCTTTTGTGCCAGGAACGTGGACTAAAGAAATTGTTGCTCAGTTTCCAGAGAAGAGTGGGGACTCGTTATCTGTAAAACAGATCATTGCGCATGACTAAAGCACTGAACGAACTTTCTATAACAGAAGCAGCGCGCGGTCTTCGTGCGGGGGAATTTTCTGTGCGTGAACTGTGGGACGCGTGTGTGGGCGCTGCTCAAGAGCGCAATGCTGAATTAAATGCATACCTTGAGATTTTTGATGCTGACGAGGAGGCTATTGCTGTCGCACAGGAACGAATAAATGTTGAAAAAGATGCAGCACCGTTGTTGTGCGGTATTCCGCTTGCGATGAAGGACAATATTCTTATTGAGGGAAAGATAGCGAGCGCAGCATCGAAAATGCTAGAAAATCATGTGGCACTCCGAGATGCGACCGTCACAAGGAAACTCAAAGAAGCTGGTGCGTTGTTTGTCGGACGCACAAACATGGATGAGTTTGCTATGGGCTCTTCAACTGAGAATTCTGCGTACGGAGTTGCTAAGAATCCGCTTGATACTACGCGCACAGCAGGAGGCTCTTCAGGAGGATCTGCGGCAGCAGTTGCTGCACATATGGGTCTTGCAGGATTAGGGACTGATACGGGCGGGTCTATTCGGCAACCTGCAGCGCATACAGGACTTGTAGGAATGAAGCCGACATATGGAGCAGTTTCAAGAAGCGGACTAATTGCACTTGGCTCCTCGTTAGACCAAGCGGGGCCTCTTACAAAGACCGTTGCTGATGCAAAGATTCTGTTTGATGCTATGGAAGGTGTGGATGGCTTGGACGCAACAACCCTCACCGACTCAATGAGGGATACTAAGGAAGTTCCCGCAACGTTCCGTATTGGAGTTCCGAAGCATCTTCTTTCAGAAGGAATAGATGCTGATGTCTTGCAGCACTTTAACGAGACGCTTGCTCGCCTTGAATCTGAGGGCCATACACTGGTTGATGTATCTTTGCCCACAAGCGACTACGCGCTTCCTGTGTATTACGTAATTATGCCAGCTGAGGCGTCTGCAAATCTTGCGCGTTATGACGGCATTCGCTACGGGCATGCAGCAAGAGGGGAGACTCTGCTTTCAGACTATGTGTTAAGCAAGACGGAAGGATTTGGATCAGAGACTGTTCGACGTATTCTTCTGGGTACCTTTGTACTCTCCTCGGGCTATATTGATGCTTATTACAGAAAAGCTGAAGCAGTACGTGACGTATTACGTGACGAGTACGAGAGTGCGTTCAAGCAAGTAGACGTTATAGCTTTTCCAACAACACCTTCTCCTGCTTTTAAGTTTGGAGAGAAATCAGATCCAGTGTCCATGTATCTTGAAGATATCTTTACCGTTACAGCAAACTTAACGGGCATGCCTGCAATCTCAGTTCCCATGGGAATAGTTGAAAGAGAAGGAGTTTCATTGCCAACAGGAATGCATTTCACAGCTCCGCATGGCGCTGACCAGCTCCTGTTTAAAATTGGCGCACTCGTGACCAAAGAAACGCTATAATCAGAGGAATGGCGACGACTACAGGATCAATTCATTTCCTTAACGTAGAATATTTCTTTCGCATCCTGTACGACTTGGTTACGGGGGCGAGGGTTGGAGGTGTTCAAATAGATTTTCTTTCTCTTGCTTCAGATATTTGGATTACTGTTACGATTATCTCCACGCTCTTAACTATTGCTATTCTGGCGATCTTTATCCATTCCTCGCTCAAGTACTATCAGGTACTTCGAGAAGATGAAAAGAAGATAACAACCATTGACGCAGCGCATGCAGAGGTTGAACGAGATCATAGTCGCTGGGATCATATTAGGGAGCTTATTGAGAGCCCGCATGAGAGTGATTGGAGACAGGCAATTATTGAAGCAGATATTATGCTGGACGATTTGCTTACACAGTTAGGATATCCAGGACAAACCGTTGGGGAGAAACTTAAGGCAGTTGACCCTAGTCGCATGCACACGCTTCAGGACGCGTGGGAGGGGCATAAAGTGCGTAATGAGATTGCTCACCAGGGGTATGCGTATCAGTTAACTGAGCGCCACGCGCACCGCACTATTGCTCAGTTTGAGGCTGTGATGCGGGAATTTGGAGAGATTTAGCCCTTGCGTAAATCAAAGAATAGCGTATTATATAGCCCATAGCGGGGTAGAGGAGAGGTACCTCGGGAGGCTCATAACCTCCAGACGCCGGTTCGATTCCGGCCCCCGCAACTAGATTTGGAAGAACAGCGCCTTTGGGCGCTGTTCTTCTTTAGTTAGATGCTACGCTAGTGATATGAAATGGATACTTATACTCGCAACGGTTGCCACAGCACTCGTCTTTGGTTTTTTGTTGTTCGGTACGTCTACAGATGAAGAAGGACAGTCATCATCAACAGATGAATATAAGAATGCAGAGTACGTAATTGATGGACAGCAGGTGAAGCTTGCTGACGGAGTAAGTGAGGTTGAGGTTGCTCCTGGTTCAGTTTCTAAAATTACTACTCGGTATTTTGGTAACGAGCTGAAGACTGATTTAGATAACGATGGAGTTGAGGATGTTGTGTTTCTGGTGACGCAAGAACAGGGAGGCTCAGGGACTTTCTTTTACGCCGTTGCTGCACTAAAGACTGAAGACGGGTATGTCGGATCTGACGGATACCTATTGGGAGATAGAATTGCTCCTCAAACTACAGAGCTTAGCCAGAACCCAAGGCACAAGAACGTTGTTGTGGTGAATTATATGGACCGTGCTGAGGGGGAACCGATGAGTGTTTCCCCTTCTGTAGGAAAGAGTGTGTATTTAAAAATTGATCGCATGAGTATGCAATGGGGAATAGTAGAACCAGACTTTGAGGGAGAGTCGCGTTAACGAATTAGTTTTGGTAAAAGAAAACACCCCGCGCAATGCGGGGTGTTTTCTTTCTTCGTACCTAGAGTGCTTTAGTTAGCAATGTAGATAGGATCGGTGCGGAAGCCAGAATCGTTTTGGCCAACCGTGAAGAGTGTGCTGCCTGAGAAACTTGAGTCATCATTGAAGCGTACGCTTACAAGACGAACATCGAATGCTCCTGCAGTCTCTGGATCTAAGGTCACTGTAAGAGTGAATGTCTCAGAGCTTCCATCACGAACGAGGTAGTATCCGTTCTGTGTACGAGCTGATGAGCTCAATACTGCAGAAGTTGTACCTGTGTACTCGTTCCCTCCAATTTCATACGTCACACCAACTGTCCCAGTGCTTCCTGTTGTTGAAGCGATGTATGCATCCTCCTCAAGACCAGTAATCTTGAACTTGATGGTGTATGAACCGTAGGTTGAAGAAGCGTCTCCTCCAGGTGTGAACACTGCCTGAGCTGCGGATACTGCCTCAACATCAACACCAGCGAATGCAATTGTGTGTGCTTTGCTTTCGACAGAACCAGACACAGCTGCGTTGTCGCCACTGTCTACTCCTTCAGCGTCTACGTTCGTATCACTGAGTGAGAAGATAATTGGTGTTGAGGTTGCATTGCGAGCAAGAGTAACAACAAGCTTTACCGTCGTTGTCTTGTCTCCGTCAACTTCAAGTTCCATGTCGTCAAACACAAGTGCTGAAGAGGTTACGCGTCCCTTGAATGAATCGCGGCCAGCCTTAAGTGTTGCGTTACGGATAACAGAACTTGCAGTAACTCCTGAGTTCATCCCTGTTACATCAATCGTAAGGTCGGTGATGATTGCATCAACATCGTCCTTGTTCTTGAGGTCAAAGATGAATACCTCATAGCTGCCAGACTCACGACTCTCGTCAGCAACAAGAATTGTTGCGCGGGGATTGTTTGAATTGGTGCGGATAGAGATGTCTCCATTCTTTGCCGCATCAAATCCAAAGGTAACGCTGTCAGAAGTGTTGCCAATGTATTGCTGGATGCCAACTGAATCAACTGCGCGGATTCCGCGGTCTTCAATCTTTAGAGTGAAGGTCTGGTCAAGATCGTCTGCATCAATACCGTCTCCGATATCAAAAGCAACGGTGATCTTTGCAGTGTTGTTCTCGCGGATAATCTGCTTTAGGCCTGAGAGTGAGAGACGGTAGGTGTTTCCACTTACTTTGCCCCATGCGTTCTTGCTTGAAACACTTTTCTTTGCAATTTCCTTTCCATCAACAAGGATGATTGCGCGATCAAAGTATTTCCAAGGCTTAGCCTCAAGACTGCCGTTGTCTGCAGTTACAACGAGATCAAGACGCTCAACGCGTGCATCACCTCCTGTAACTTTAAACTCAGCAGTCATAACAGCTACGTTTGCCTCTCCCTCACTTCCGCTTGAGTCTTCACGACGAAGATCAAAGCTCTTAAGTGTTGCTTCGCCACCCTTAAGATCACCCGTTGAAGTTGATCCTCCATCGTTAGGAGTTGTTGGGGTGGTTGGGACGGTAACGTCACCGTTTACCTTTGTGCGAGTAAGTGGACCGAAGTATCCTGCTGCTGGGCTGATGCCATTTGCTGCCTGATATACGGCAAGAGCTGCTTTGGTTTGAGGACCAAAGAACCCAGTTGCTCCAGCAGGAATGCTGAAGCCCTTTCCGATAAGCCAGGTCTGTAGCGCAGTAACGTCTGCGCCAGATGAATTTACCGTTAGGTCACGAGTAAAAGTAGTAGCACCCTGTGCGTTTGCTACTCCTGCGTTCCCAAGAAGCAAAACAGCCATAAGACCGAGAACTGCTGCCTGAGAACTAATTTTCTTTGTAATGCTCGTCATAATCAATGTTTAGGTAGTAATCTGGTACGATAAGTCGTAATGACTAGGTTTCTCGCCAGCAGCCCCGCTCATGTGGTTGGGGATATGTATAAGACCGGCAAGCTCAGAGAATGTTACAGAGCCCACTCTGTAACAAAATCCCCGGTAGGCTGTCTTATATGAAGCGGAAGATAGACGAGGCAAGTTTCATACAGGCGTATGACAACTATGCTGACGAGATATTCCGGTACTGTGCCTTTCGGGTGTATGATCGCGAACGAGCCCAAGATCTTATGCAAGACACGTTTACACGCACCTGGGCATACATTGAAATGGGGAAGGAGATAGAGCACTTGCGAGCATTCCTATATAAGACCGCTCATAACCTCTGTGCAAATGAAGCTGTGCGCTCAAAGAGCTTTTCACTTGATGAGATGCAGGAAATTGCAGGATTTGATCCTTTTGATGAATCAAGCGAGAGTCCAGAGCAACTTTCTGAGCACGCACTTCTTATGCAGCACGTAAGCACTCTCCCAGAAGAAACGCAGCAGCTCATTACACTCAGGTACATGAACGGACTTCCTGTGGCTGAGATTGCTGAAATGCTAGGAGAGGCACCAAATACTATTTCTGTACGAATACACCGAGCTATAAAAGAATTACAAGAACTAATGCACGCCGTATGAACAAAGACCAACACATTGAGGAACTACTCAAAGACGCGGGAGGGCGGGTGTCTTTGCGTGCAGATGAGAAAGCACTACACAGAGAAAAGCTTCTTACCTTTATGGAGGCAGGCAGAAAGCCTGTACGCTCTCCGTATGCTGCATTCTTTGTTTCAAGTGCGCGGTATGTAACTGCATTCGCACTCTTCATTCTTATTGGAGGTACGGGAGTGGTGTCTGCTTCGGGATCGGCAACACCAGGAGACTTGCTCTATCCAGTTCGCCTTAAAGTTAAAGAACCTGTGCACCTAGCCCTAACGCAAAGCCCAGAGGAGAAGACGGGACTTGAAGTTGCTTTTGCTGGCGAGCGTTTAAAAGAGTTTGCAGCAGCCTCTTCAGAGGGAAAGCTAAACACTGATACCGTAGCACTTATAACTGATTCGCTTTCAGAACATCTTGCGAATGCACAGGATGGAATTCAGGAGCTGCACGAAGACGGGGACACAGAGATTGCAATTCAAACAAACGCAGACTTGCATTCTTTGCTTTCTGCAAACCAATCTATTTT
>JAHJZL010000069.1 GCA_018826405.1 Patescibacteria group bacterium | reverse complement strand
TACCAACATGATTGTTCTTGACGTTGAATCAACAGGTCTTGTTCCGGAGACCCATTCAATTCTCTCCCTCGGAGCGCTTGATTTAGATGATCCTACAAACCAATTTTATGAGGAATGCAGGATTTGGGAAGGCGCATCAGTTGATGAGGATGCGTTGCGCATTAATGGATTTACACAGGAAGAGATAACGTCTGCCAACAGACAATCAGAAGAGGGATTGATACGTGCATTTATTGCGTGGGCAATGGATCGTCCTTCCGACATAACACTTGCTGCGCAGAATCCTTCATTTGATTTGGAGTTTGTTCAGGCAGCATGTAAGCGGGCAGGAATTGCGTGCCCATTCGCAAAGCGCACGCTAGATGTGCATTCGCTCGTCTGGCTCCATATGACAGAGCGGGGTATTAAGCCTCCGCAGTATCATAAACACTCTGCGATTAACTTAGACACTGCACTTAAGTATTGCGGTATACCAGAGGAGCCTAAGCCGCATAACGCACTCACGGGAGCGTTTTGTCATGCAGAGGTTATCTCGCGCATAGCGTATACTAGAAAATTATTGCCAGAGTTTAATACATACGATATTCCATGGGAGACCAACCGATAATTTCAACACCAACAGGAGACCTTTCAGTACCTGAGAATTCAAGTGTTCAAGAGCGCCATCAAGAGATGGGTGCTGTATTAACCCGTGCTATTGAGGAAGGGAAGCGCGACGTTCCTGAGAACCCTGCACCGCTTGTATGCAAGCCGCAGAAGCTTGAGAGCTGGCGCGTGTTTAAAATCATGGCCGAGTTTGTTGATGGTTTTGATTTGCTCAAGAACTACGGACTTACAGCAACCTTTTTTGGAAGTGTGCGTACTAAGCCTGGCGACAAATACTATGAGGCTGCCGTTGAGCTCGCGGGGAAGTTAGCAAAGTCCGGACACGCTGTTGTTACGGGAGGTTCTGCAGGAATTATGGAGGCAGGGAACAAGGGAGCATTTGACGCAGGGGGACAGTCTATCGGACTTAACATTAGATTGTCTGATGATCAGTCTTTGAACAAATTTGTTAATAACTCCTTTACGTTTGAGCACTTTTTTGTGCGCAAGGTGATGCTCGCCTTTGCTTCTGAGGTGTATGTATATTTCCCGGGAGGATACGGAACACTAGATGAGTTTTCTGAGATTCTCACGCTGGTTCAGACGAAGAAGATAAAAGCGGTTCCTATTGTGCTATACGGGAAGGAGTATTGGGATCCAATAGTTGATCTCTTTAGGAATCACTTCTACGAAAAGTTCCACACGATTGATGAGGCAGATCTCAATCTCTTCCATGTTGTTGATTCAGTTGATGAGGCACACGAGTACATCTTAAAGAATGTAACCTGCTAAGTATGGGACTTGATTACAGCCAAAAGCGACTTGTAGGTTCTGGATTTCGCAGTAAGAAGAATAAGAAACTACATAAGTATGCATTTTTGACTGGCGTCATGGGCATGCTCATCTCACTTGTGCAGCTTATCCTCACTGCACTGCGGTAGCTGTGATATTCTTTTTTGTATATGGCACGCACTCATAAAAAGCGAAAAGCAAAGAGTCAGATTGGACTCGAGGTATACGCATTCTGGACTGGGTTTGCGAGCACCATCATAAGTCTGCTCCACGTGCTCATTGTTGCGACAAAAGGATAGGTATGGCCGCATCAAAAAAGAGCTCTGAGTCTCAGGGATTCGGAGCCAAATCAAGCTTCGCAAACAAGGGAGTTAAGAAGCAGGTACGCGCAACTTATTACGGAAAGAAAGCACGGTAGAAATTCGCAAAGGCTCCAAACGGGGCCTTTGCTCTTTATGAGCAGGGAAGTTAGTTAGCATTGAACAATTCAAAGCTTTGGCGTACTGTCATACATAAGTTCCTTTCACATAGACTAAAACAGAAAGAGGTAGTGATGAATGACAACGCTTCTAATCCTTCAGAAACTTTAGACCCAAAGGGTCTGCAAATCCTTGCTGGTACATGGACTCCTCTTATTCAGTTTATCGGCGAGCTCGGCTTCTCTCCTGAAGACATCCTTGTCACAGAAACGGAGCACGGGCATCTGCGCCTAGCAGAACCTGAAGGGGTCCCCATGCCTTTCTCAATGAATTTCGGAAAAAGTCACTGGCGACAGAAGCAACCCGCATAGAGTCCTCTGGGCTCTATTTTCATATCAGAGGAGGGAAGAGTGCTATATAAAAAATATGTTAACAAGCACTTCCCTAGCGCAAAAATCGGGGAACTGGGGGAGTGCTGTTTAGAAGCACTATAACTTTGCGAAAGAAAGTTTTTGAAAGGATATAAGTACAGAGAAGTCTGCGAGACGAATGCACACGCGTACAAACAGGGAAGGGATAGGGAGACAAATCTCAAGGATCTAGATTTCCAGGTAAGTCTGTTAAAGGCTTTGTTTCTAATGTGCGCACAATATACCTTTTACGATAAATAAACAACGGCGTATATAAGCCGCGTAGTGGTTGGATCTGGAATCGTGCTTTGTATACGGGCTTCCCTGCAGTCTCCTTAAGATTCTTTATGTGCATCAGGTATCAAGGTCTCTGTAGATGTATTCCCTGTGAACAGACCTGGGTTTGCATACATACAAGCACTCCCCCGATATGTCCCAATTTCTAAATTGGTATCGGGGGAGTGGTACTTCCCTATTTCTACATTGCTGATGGGTGGGTTGGAGTTGAGTTCGTATTAAGACGAGCAGTCGCTTCCTGAGCTGTGTGGAGGTAGCTCTGAGCCTCTTCCTGGAGGGAGCGGTTCTGCTTCTTAAGCTTTGCAATTGCCATGCTGCTTCTTATTACGCTTGGAATAGATGCAAGGAGACTGAAGATAATACCCACGAGCATCGAAAGCATAACGACAATGGCGAGTGAACTCTCAAATTGCCAACCTATAAATGAAAGCGCAACAGTTGCTGTGTTTTGAAGAATAAAAATAATTGCTGCAGCTCCAATAACGAATCCGAATATAAGGGAAAGAATCATGAGTTCATACTACACCCCTTAGGATGAAGCATTCATGAAACTTATGTGGTGGCGACAGTCGTTGCGCAGGCTTCTGAGCAGGCTGTTCCGTTTTCAGATTGGCAATTCTCACACGCAAGAAAATGCAAATGACAGAAATCATTTTTGCAGTTCACATACAGCTCTGTAGGTACTGAACAGAGATAGCAAGAGCCAACAACATTGCGGTCTCCTCCAAAGTCCATTGTTTTTCGATTATCGAAGGTATACAACGCTCCTTCAAAATCCTTTCCAGGAAACTTCTCCATGTATCCGTGAATACCGTTATCTAGTTGGTATACATCCTCAAAGCCATGTTCGAGCAGGAACGCAGACATTTTCTCGCAGCGAATACCTCCGGTGCATACCGTGAGTACGGTCTTGTTCTTAAGAGATTCAAGTTTAGGGAGAGCCTTAGGAAGATCTCGAGAATTTCCTAGCTCAGGGTTAACGGAATCTTTGAAGTGCCCTGACTTAAATTCGTAATCATTGCGCATGTCTACGACAACGAAATCACGTTGCTCTTCGTACCATGTACGAAGTTCTTCTGCAGACAATCGTTTGCCAGTTCTCTTAGTTGGATCAATTTTCTTGTCAAAGTGTGTTCCAACAATTTCGTCTCGCACTTTAACTGAAAGTTTCGGAAAGGAGTTTCCAGTACCTGTGCTTCTCTTAACCCCCATATCTGCAAAAGCAGAATATGAAAGAAGGGCAGAAGCAAATTGCTCTGTGTTCTCTAGTTCCCCCTCAACGGTGCCGTTAATTCCCTCTGTAGCAACAAGAATGCGACCTGTTAAGGTATGTGCAGCAGCAAGATCCCGAAGCTGCTCTTTAAGCAGGTCGGGATCTTGAATTGCTACATATTTGTAGAACAGAAGCACTTGATGAGTCATGTGGCCCTGATTCTACCGCAGATACTGGGTGTTTGGCTAGAAGCCAAGAGTCCAGGTTGTGCCTCGTATAGGGAAGAAGCCGTATACGTCAGCTCCAGAATCTACTGAGTTAACATCAAGCTTAAGTGTCTTCCCTGCTTCCCCGCTTGAGTTAGCACTCAAAATACTTTTAAGGGTAAAGATGCGGAATGACTTCGCGTTGATAACCGCTGAGAGAGGAACGAATGCCTCTCTGCCATCAAATACTGAATCATTCTCGCCGCCTCCAATAGTTGATCGTGAGCCACCCTTGTCATCGTTTGTGGCGAATCCGATAACAACGTCAGTACTTGCTGTACCGTTTTGAGCGAGTGTGAAGCCATTGATCTTAGCAGCTTCGTTGCTCGTGTTCTCTACCTTAATGTATGCAACTGGAACTGAAGCTCCTCGCGCTGCAGTGCCTCCTGAAAGAAGCGGAATAGAACTTAAAGAGAGAACACCTGCATCAGAATCAACACTTGATGTGTTCGTTGTGCTTGTAGGTTCTTGCCCTGCAAGATTTAGATTCGCAGTACAGGTTACTTCTTCCGAGCCATTCTTAAAGTTGAAATCGTAAGAGCCGCTTCCTTCAGCTCTAAGAACTTTAAGACCAACCGTAGAGATTGGAGTTCCTGCTCGGTCTTCTCCTGAGGCTGCGTTAATACCAATCCACGCAAGGATAACTCGCTCTCCTGAACGAATTTCTATATCCTTTTCTCCGTCAAAGACCTCGTAGCCTCTAGGAGTGCTTGTAATTAATAAACAGCCGAGGTCATCCTCTGCAGCGTGTGCTGCAGACGGAATGAATCCGATACTGGCGATAAAAAATAGAATGAGTGTGGCGCCTCGTGCGCGAGAAAAGATCGTAGTCATAGGTAAGTAAGTCTAACAAGTAATACTCTTTACGTATAGTGATAAATGTCGCGTAATCTTCATGAAGATGAAGAGCTAACAGACAAGGTCCTCCTGCAAGAGTTTGCAGGAGGACCTTGTTGCTACTTTTGAATCAAAGTGATTACACTCCGTTAACGCGATCTCCAACTACTTCAGAGTCAGTAGAACTGTTAATAAGCATAACGCCACTGTGTGTTCCAAGATTAGGAGCTGTCATAAGCGCCTCATTTGCTGATGCTGCTTCTGTAGTCATAACCTCGCCTGACTGATTTACATATGCGAATGTCGCCGCAAGCGAGAGGCTTGGGACTGCGATGATTGCAGCTAGTGCTACCATTCCTAGGAAAGTTGTCTTCATATAGTTAGTTGTGTTTTAGGATTAATAATCCTTTGTCACTATATAGAAGACCTCATGAATTAAAGATGAAGCGTTCATAAGTGAGCACTTACGCTACGCTTGGTCTGTTAAGTGACGGGTAAAATGCTGCTTTATTGTCGCATCCAGGGCTCTGCTAAATTCAATGGCGTGTTTAGGGGAAAGTGCAATTTCTGAGACCAATTGCCCTGTTTCTGAGTTTGGGCGCACATAGGCAAACTGGATCAAAACAGCGTCGTCAGATACGGTAACTTGAGTTGCGTTCACAAACTCTGCCTTAGCATCTGTAGGTAAAACAATAGAGATTTTCTTCTGCTGCTTTGCTTCCTCTTCCATATTTAGAATATATGCTTTATCGATTGGATAATTCCTGCGATCCACAGGACTAAGAGCTCCCAGCCTTCCTTTATGTGTGCCCAGACAAAGGTAAAGTTGTCCTCGCCTGTTGGGGACTCAACAATATTCCGTATGGAGATTCCAAAGTATGAAAGCGCCAAGACCAGAATAATGAGCAGAATGATGAATCTAACCATAGAAGTCAGTATACTATGGGTATGTCTGTCAAAAAGGGGTCGGCAGTGGATGCGGCACTACTCCACTTCAAACAAGTGGACCCAATTTTATACGTCGCTGCCCTTCCCCATGCAGAGTATCTGCAAACGAAAACCGCACGTAAAAGAAAGACCGGAAATACACTCTTTGCAGAACTTGCGAGCTCTGTAACTGGCCAGCAACTCTCAACAAAGGCCGCCGATACTATCTGGAGCCGACTCGTGCTTGCGTGTAAGGGAGAAGTAACTCCTGAGGCTATTAAGAGACTAAGAATGCCAACGTTGCGCAAAGCGGGACTATCAGCAGCCAAAGCGCGCACGCTAAAAGAACTTTCAGAGGCTACACTCTCAAGAAAACTAAACTTGCTGAATTTAAAGAAGATTAATGAGGAGCAAGCCATTGCAGAACTCTCTTCTGTTTGGGGGATCGGGAGATGGACTGCTGAAATGTTTCTAATGTTCGCTCTCTACAGAGAAGATGTCTTCTCTGTAGGAGACTTAGGACTGCGTAGATCAATGGAGACGCTGTATCTGCTTGAGAAAGATGTACATCAAAATCAACTTGAGGACATCTCAAAACGCTGGTCCCCGCACAGGACCGTGGCCTCAAGAGTGCTGTGGAGAATCAGAGACTCTAAATAATCCTTCTACAGATACGACATCGGATTCAAGTACGCATCTTTCGGAGCAACAGGCATTGTGGCGTTTGCACACGGAGTTGTAGCGCCTCTGTACTGAGCAAGCGTCATAATCTGAATACCTGCAGATGCATACACTCCAAAGTGAAGGTGTGGACCTGTGGCGTATCCCGTCATACCAGAGTTCCCAAGGGACTGGCCAGTGCTTACGCTTTGCCCAGCAGAAACTGCAATTGAAGAGAGGTGTGAATAAAGCGTTGAGAGTCCGTTCGGGTGCTTCACAACAACCCACTTTCCGAACGAGTAACATCCAGGGACTGAGTCAGTATTTCCTGTTGCAGTAACAGTTCCAGAAAGCGCAGAAAGAACAGGTGTACCAGACGGCATTCCAATATCAATTGCATTGTGCCCCGAGCCGTTATAGATCTGGGCGTTCGCTGTTGCGAAGGCTGTATTTCCAAAATACTGCGTAATGCAGCGTGTGTTTCCAAGTGCACTCGACTTCCCAACACAGGAAGCTGCAAACGTAGAAGAGTATGGCCACGCGAGCACTCCAGTTTGTGCTGTAGGTGCTGCTCCCTTTCCAATAGAGGCAAGACTATTTTCTAGGCTTGAGAGCGCAGATTCAAATATCTTCTGCTCCGCTCGCTTTGTAGCTATGAGGGCCTGATACGTGCTTTCCTGATTTTTAGTTTGCGTGAGCAGCTTGTCCTTTTCACTCTTAGCAACGTCTAGAGACTTTTTCTGGTTTGATAAATCGCCCTGCAAGGAAGTTAGCTCATTCTTCTTTACGCTTACATCTTCTTTCTGGCCCGTAAGGTCTCTCTTTGCTTCGTTTAAGTTCGCTACGTTTGCACGCAATGCATCGTTAACTGCGGCAGCGTCGTCCATGGCGATCCAAGCAGCAGTAAGGTTGTCTGCGGCAAATACCTGCTCAACTAAAGAGACATCTCCCGTCTCTGCCATAGTTCGAATAGATTTAGCAAGCGTGCGCTGGTCCAATGCGATCAACTGCTCCGTGTCTTCAATGTCGTATGAAAGTTTCTCCAACTTAAGATTTGTTGAGGAGATCTTGTTTTGAGTCAGATTAATCTGTGTAGACGTTTGCTGTCTTGAAATATCAAGCGTCTTAATTGCAGATTGCAATGTCTGCTTCTGTCCAGATACAACATTCAGCTGCTTCTGGTACTCGTTAATTTCTTTTTCGAGTGCTTCAATTTTTCCGCTATGCTCTTCAATCTGCGATTTAATTTCGTCTACGCTCTGCGCAAAAACCTCTCCAGAAACTCCAGAGAGAGTGAGCCCAAGAACACATACTGAAAGAAAGAATAAACGGAACTTCAACATCCGCTACAGTATAGCAAGTGCAGTACGTACTCGGGAAGTAGATTCGGCTGTACCCAGTATAGAAACTAAAGTGAATGGGTCTGGAGATTTTTCAAGGCCAGAAAGTGCGTAGCGAGTTGGCCACAACACTCCTCCCCTCCCTCCCTTTCCGAGTGCCTCCTCTGCGTCTGCAATTGGCATGAGAAGAGACTTCGCTTCTTCAGGTGAGAGCGTCTCTGGAGCACCTCCCAGAGCCTCTAAAACGGCCCCTAGAGCTGTTTTTGTAAGGTCTGTGCGCTCTGCTGGCTCTTTTGAAATAAGGAGCTCTTTAGCGGGTTTTGGGGCTTCCCATAGGCACGAAAGCTCTCCAGTTAGCATGGTGCGAGCCTCGCCAAAGGTGTGAGTGCGTTCCTTCAAGAGCGGGACTGCTTTCCGAAGCTTCATAGAATCCGGAGCCTGAAGCCCGCCTCGCTCTATGAACGCTTCATCAGACAACAGCCGCATGTGTTCGCGGTTCATAAACAACAACTTCCCTTCATCAAAGCGAGCGCCAGATCGTTGGATACGCTCAAGCTCAAAAGATGCAACGAGCTCGTTGCGTGTGTAAATTTCTCTTTCGCCTCCAGGATTCCATCCAAGGAATGCTAGGAAGTTAATCATTGTCTCTGGCAAGTATCCTTCTTCTTTGTATTCAAGAATATCTTTAGCGCCATCTCTTTTCGAAAGTTTCTTGGTACCTTCGTCTCCAAGAATAGGCGGGAGCGTTGCAAAGATCGGAGGAGTCTCTCCGAGCGCATCATAGAGAGAAAGGAACTTAGGAGTTGAAGATATAAATTCCTGTCCTCGCATAACGTGCGTAATGCGCATTTCAATATCGTCTATGACATGCGCAAAGTTGTAGGTCGGATACCCGTCACCTTTTATGAGAATAAAGTCGTCTAGGGCCTCCTCTCCTGCTGAAAGTGTTCCGAAAACAACATCCTCCCATTCATATCGTTTAATAGTTGGTACGCAGAATCGAAGCGGTTTAGTTCCATCCCATTCATCAAACTGTTCTGGACGATGGTCACGGAATAGGAACGGGCGCTTCTCAGCTTCTGCCTGCTTTCTAAACTCATCAACCTCTTCTGCAGTGTAGGGGTCCGGATACGCAAAGCCCGCATCGATAAGACGCCGTGCATAATCTTGGTGTGAATCAATGCGTGCAGATTGCAGGTACGGCTCATACGGACCTCCCACATCAATACTCTCGTCCCATTGAATGCCCAGCCACTTCAAAGACTCCATCAAGTGCCCAATAGCGCCTTCAACTTCCCTCGCCTTGTCAGTGTCTTCAATACGAAGCACAAACTGTCCCCCATGCTTTTTGGCAAAGAGCCAAGCATAGAGTGCGGTGCGAGCGCTCCCTACGTGTAAGAATCCAGTTGGACTTGGAGCAAATCGAGTACGTACAGACATATTATTTTTCGTGAGACAGCGCTATACGGATAGCCTCTTTTGCAAGAATGCTTGCTGCATCGGGATTCGCAAAGCCAGCAGCCAAAGAGCTCATACGAGAAGAAACTGTCGCATCTGTACTAATGCGCTTTGCTTCGCTTGCGAGTACGTGCGGAGTTAG
>JAHJZL010000068.1 GCA_018826405.1 Patescibacteria group bacterium | reverse complement strand
TTCCAGTCTGCGGGGGGCATATACACCCCACAGGACCTTCTGCCGGCCGAGTCCTCCAGACAGATGTAGACGATCTTCTCCCAGATCTCGGCGGAGAAACGGATCGTCTGCTGACGTTCCGTAACACCGTAGAGGTACCGGTGTGGGATCTGCGCTGCACCTCCGAGCGTCCGACTGATGTAGTCGACTGCCGGGACGCACTCATCGCATTCCCCACCCCATGCTTTCCAGGGTCCGTCGCCTTGCCGGATGGCGTTGCATTCGCTCGGCGCAAGCGCGCCGTTCAAACTGCCAACGCCCCAGCGCACGTCTCCGCCAACGAAGGCATTGAAGTGCAGCTCGACGCACCGTTCTTCGGTACGCGACGGAGGAGCTGGGTCCAAAACCACGTTGCCGCAGTCACCAGCCATGATCGGGGCCGAGCTGTTGGGGTGGAACCAGGCGTACTCGTTGAGTCGGAACTCACGAGCAGCACCCCAATCCACCTCGTCGGCAGGCCGAGAAGTCTCGGTCCGCTCGCACAGCATGCGGCTCATCGTGTACCTGCCGGTGAACCCCTCCGCACGAGCGCGCCGAAGCACGAGCGTACGAAGAAATGCCGGCAGTTCTGCGACCGAAGGGGGCGCCACCGAGGGGTGGGCCCGCTTGATCGCGGCGTACAGATGATTGGGTGTGAGGCACGGCGTGCCCCGCACATACCCGTTCCCTGAAGGGTCTCGCCGAAGCGATTCCGCGGTCAGGTTGGCCAGGACGATATTCGCGCCTTCCGGCGGAATCTCGTAGACCATGGGCATTCCCGTTCTCCGCTCCTGCGCGAAGGACGGACTTGCCATCACGCTAACCCACCCGAAGGCGAGCAGCGCGAGGGCGATGAGAAGTTTCTTCATCGTCTGAATTTCCCTTTTTGCGCCGCCCCGGGATGGGGCAGCAAGAACAGTTGGTCCTGCCTGCTACTTGCAGCGACCTATCCAGCCAAGAAGCCTAGCTTCCGAGCGGATAGCTCTCAACAAGATCAGCGACCACAACGAAACGGTCGGTCTTCTTTCCAAACGAATCACACGTTGCGAGGGTAAGCGTGTGTCCAGTCTTTGTAAGCGGAATAGCCGCAGACTCTGCATCTGCAGACGCTACCTCACGCACTGCGTACACATATGTCATACCCTCGCTATGCACGAGAATGCGGTCTTCCGCTTTAAGGTTCTGGATTGCATTGAATGCCTTGAACGCCTTGTTGTTAACAACGGGCAGATAGCTTGAGTGTCCGAAGAGAATCACATTCCCTTCTTCTCCAAGCTTTGCTGAAGTTGGGTAACGGACTGCTCCTGAAAGAAGCGCCGCATCAAGTGTCTTAACATCAGTGCTCTCCGGGTTCTTGATTGAGACATCCAGATCAATAGCTGGAATCTCAACACGAACTGGGTTCTCTGGAGCGAGTGACGCAACAGAAGCAACCAAGGCAGCCTGTGGCACAGTTACTGGCGCATCAACTAGCTTTGCTGGTGTCTCAGGAATCAAATCAAGGCTTGCGAGAGCCGAGAAAGACACAAAGAACACCGCCAGGAAAGCGAGGAGAAAGCTCCATTTCTTAGCATATACGCGCCCAAAAGCGCGAATAAACTGTACGGTATTTGTGACAAGTGCCATAGGTGCCTACTCATATTTACACCACAACACTCATATTGTCAAGTCCGTACAGTACTCTGGTCTTCAGCATACCTACAGGTACCTGAATATATGCTGAAGGTCATTGCCCACCGCATTTGACAAAGAATAATGCGTGTGGTAAACAATGCGCATATGGAAATGACCACATTCAGAACTTCCCAGGGACCTGTTCGCCGCGCAGCGGTAAACGGGTTAGCTATTGTTGGATTTATCGTACTTATCCTTATTGGAATGGCGCTTGCAATATACGCTGCAACCTTCGTACCGGGAGCTATCTCTCGCGTTGGTTCTGCTGCTGTGTACCTCTCTTCAGTATTCCAGCCAAACGAGGAGGACACTGATTTAGTAGTAGTTCCTCCAACTGAAACCGTTCCGTTTGGAGATGACATCCCTGCAGCAACAAGTACGCCTGCAACGTCAACTCCTGAGACAACAACTCCAGTAACTCCAACACCTGGAACACCAGTAGTGCGTGTAGTTCAGGTTGGCACAACTCCTGCCCCACTCTTTGGTCTACCAGATCTCGTTATTGAGAACATTACAACTGGATACCTCACCTCCTCAGACACTTCTACCTTCCGTGCTTCAAGCCGCGTGCCTGACGGAGAGCGTGGTGCTATTAAGTTCACCATCGCTAACCGCGGAACTAACCTCTCTGGACGCTTTGAGTTTGATGCTGAGCTTCCAACAAGCCGCAGCTACACCTACCACTCAGGCAACCAGGACTCACTCAAGCCTGGAGAGCGCATTGACTACGTACTTGGATTTGACCAGGCTCGTGAAGGAGACGATCGTGAGATTACGGTTACCGTTGATCCAGACCGCGACATTAGCGAGTCTAACGAAGGAAACAACTCTCGCTCAGTAACTATAGATATTGAGGATTAACATTCTCTATAAAACAAAAAGCCCCGGATATTCTCCGGGGCTTTTTGTTTTATACGTCTAGCGTCGCCATCTTGGCATTCGATTGTATGAATGCCTTTCTGCTTGCAACGTCTGTTCCCATGAGGATATCAAAGATGCGGTCTGCTTCCTGCGCATCGTCTACTGTTACACGCTTAAGAACACGATTCCCTGGATCCATGGTTGTCTCCCAGAGCTCTGACGCATTCATCTCTCCAAGTCCCTTATAGCGCTGTATTGAAGTCTTTGGTGTTCCCTTCTTAGCAACTACTTCATCGTCGCTATCCTCTTCACCCTCCTCTTCAACATCGTCTAGCGTTGCATCATCTCCCAGAAGACGGACCTTCTCTTCTTCTGTATATGCATACAGCACTTCCTTGCCACGCTTTATTTTGTACAACGGCGGCTGTGCAATATAGATGAATCCTCCATCAATTACCGCTCTGAAGTGACGATAGAAAAGCGTAAGCAACAGCGTACGAATGTGTGCGCCGTCAACGTCCGCGTCTGTTGCGATGATCACCTTGTGGTAGCGGAGCTTGTTGATATCGAAGATATCTCCAATCGCAGTTCCAAGTGCAACTACAAGATTCTTAATCTGCTCAGAAGCGAGCATCTTATCGAGACGCGCGCGCTCAATATTTAAAATCTTTCCACGAAGTGGCAGAATTGCCTGCGTACGGCGGTCTCGTCCAGTCTTTGCTGTACCACCCGCAGAATCTCCCTCTACAATAAAGAGTTCTGACTCTTCAGCGTTCTTTGTCTGGCAGTCTGCAAGCTTTCCAGGAAGCGTCATTCCCTCAAGCGCACCCTTGCGGAGCACTGAATCCTTAGCGGCCTTAGCTGCCTTTCTTGCCTTTAGCGCAAGCAATACCTTATTTGCAATTGAGCGCGCATCGTCTGGGTTCTCCTCAAGGAAGGAAGAGAACGCTGAACCAAATATAGTTGCAGTTGCACCCTGAGCTTCAACAGATCCAAGCTTTCCCTTTGTCTGTCCCTCAAACTGAATCTCAGGCATCTTAACTGACACAACAGCGGTTATGCCCTCGAGCACATCGTCTCCCGTAAAGTTCTCGTCGCTCTCTTTAAGAATTCCTGCTGTGCGTGCGTATGTGTTAATTGTTCTCGTGAGCGCAGTCTTAAATCCAGTTATATGGGTACCGTGCTCTGGGTTGTAAATGTTGTTTGCAAAGGCAAGCAATCTTGGAGATATGTCGTCAACGTACTGAAGCGCAACTTCAACAGCAACGTCTCCTTCCGAAGAATCAATATAAAATACGTTCTTGTGTGCAACAGTCTGGTGCTTGTTATAGAAACCAATGAGTGAGCGAAGTCCTCCCTCAAAGAAGAAGGACATAGACGGACAATCCAAGCCGTCAGTGCGCAAATAGAATGCACCCTCAGCATCAGCGGTACTCTCCTCGCGTGCATCAATAACGGTGATACGAGTTCCCTTTACGAGGTACGCCTGCTGACGCAGGTGACTAACGATCTTGTCCCAGTTCCAATTAATTCCGTCTTTGAAAATAGTTACGTCAGGCTTGAAAAGAACTATAGTTCCATTCTTATCTGTCTTACCTATCTGCTTTACCTTGCTCAAAGCTTTTCCAATCTTGTACTCCTGCATGTGGAGAGCTCCGTCTTTGTGCACGAGAACCTTGGTGTGTTCAGAGAGCGCGTTTACAACGGATGCTCCTACACCATGCAGTCCTCCTGATACCTTGTATCCAGACTCGTCTCCTCCGAACTTCCCTCCAGCATGGAGCGTTGTCATGATCGTCTCAAGTGCTGAGACTTTAGTCTTAGGATGAATCCCTACAGGAATACCTCGTCCGTTATCAACGACCCGCACATACCCGCCAGGCAAAAGCGCAACTTCAATGTCGTCAGCGAAGCCGCCCATGGCTTCGTCGCGTGAGTTATCAAAAATCTCCCAGATAAGGTGATGCAATCCATCAGGACCAGTGGTCCCGATATACATACCTGGACGCTTTCTAACTGGATCTAGTCCTTCAAGGACCGTAATGGATGATGCATCATACGCGCCGCTTTTAGCGGCGTTTTTCTTTCCTGTATCGTCTGCTGCTTTAGCCATGTTCTTAGTTATATACTACCACGAAACGCTCTTCCAAACGAGCTTCATTATTCCCCAGGTATCCGTCTGAGGTGTTATAAAATAAGACTTTTAGCGGACCTGCCACCCCTCCTGCTCATTCAAAACCTGCGTTATGTCTTCCATGGCTGGATCTAGGTCTGCATCAGACAACGTTCGGTCTCTGGACTCGAAGACCAACCTAAACGCAAAAGATACACGTCCCTCTTTCTCAAAACGATCAAAGAGATCTGTACGTACGAGGAATTCTCCTCCCTTCTTCTGAATACGCATTGCGACGTCGCTTTCATTTGTTCCCTCTGGCGTCCACACAGCAACATCTCGAAGCGCATGAGGATACGTTGAGAACGGACGATACGCAGACAACTGAATAGATACAGGCGCGTACTCTTCTCCGAGTTTCTCTAGATTCAATTTATCCAAATTCAGTTCCATCATAGTTCCATCTAGATTGAATCGCGCAGAAGCAGGAATGCGCAACAGTTCTTGCTCAAGCGTTGCTACATTCTCTTTTAGCGTCTCTGCAGCAGCCTTTCCAGCCGTATCAAAGATTCCCATTGAAAGCAGCAACGCTTCTCCTTGTTTTGTAAACACCGTGCCAACTTCAAAAAGTTTGATGTAGCGAGAATGTCCAAGCACACGAGGAGCAACATGCTGCGCTCTCTGCAATGCGTCTTCAAGCGCAGGCAAAAGGTTTGCGCGTAGGTAGGGGCGGTCTTCCTGAAGTGGGTTCTCAAGTTGAATATCTCCCTCCTTTGCAAAAGCTGCTGTAGATATCTCAGTAAATCCGCGCGCAACAAGGAAATCCTTTACGGCCTCAATACCTCTGAACTTAGCCTGGTCAGGAGCAACACTCTGCAATGGCAGTGCTTGAGAAGCGATGCTGTCATATCCCAATATGCGTCCCGCCTCTTCAATAAGATCTTCTGCAATATTTAAATCTTTGCGCTCAAAGGGCGGCAATACTGAAAACGTCTCTTCAGCGAGCGTGTATGAAAATCCAAGCGCATCATATGCATCTGCAACGTCCTGCGTACTATATGCAGAGCCAAGCACTCCGTTAATTTGAGTGAGCGTAACTGTAAGAGGGTCCGGAGGTACAACTGGCTCATGAGAATCAGCAACGCCCTCAAGCTCTCCTCCTGCAACTTCCTGAATAAGCGCGAGCACATCCCGCATACCATACGCCGGAAGCACTTGAGATGGCTTGTTCTGGAAGCGCATTGATGCGTCCGTAAACAATTTCAGACTCTGTGCTGTCTTGCGTACTGCAGCCCCGTCAAAGTGAGCTGATTCAATAATGATGTCAGTGGTGCTTTCTGTAACAGTTGCTCGCTCTCCCCCCTTAATACCTGCAATACCTAAAGCAGCTCCCTCTTCATTCATATCAGCAATAAGGAGCGTACCTTCAGGAAGTTCGTAGGACTCTCCTCCAAGAACAGTAATCTTCTCCTTCTCCTCTACTTCTCGAACTCCAATCGTGTATGATCCGTCGCGTTGCGTTAGCTTGCGCGCATCAAAGGCATGCAGCGGTTGCCCAATATTCAACATTACGTAGTTAGTAGCGTCTACAATGTTATTGATAGATCGCTGCCCTACTGACTCAAGTGCCTGTACGAGCCATTCTGGAGATGGTCCGACACGCACACCTGTTACCAAAGCTCCAATGTACCGAGAGCATTTTCCCTGCTTGTCGCGGGCAACTTTGAGAACTTTAGAAACTTCGTACGCAGGCAATTCAATGCGTAGTGGATCCTCCTTAAGCGGAATTGAAAGTGTTGCGCTAACTTCTGTTGCAACGCCGCGATGTGACAACAAATATGCTGCGCGGTCTGGCAACACATTAACTTCAAGCATATCTTCAGTTGTCTCTTCTATCTCTGCTGTATGGAACGTAAGCGCTTGTGCAAGTACTTCAGTACTCGGAAGCTCTTTATTAAAATACTTTTGTAACCAGGTGCGGGATATTTTCATACTTATGCTGTTGTCTCATCAAATCCATATACAAAGCGTATATCTCCTCCGTGGAAGCCCCGAATATCGTCAACGCCATACTTAACCATAATTAAGCGTTCAATCCCGCCTCCAAATGCAAATCCCTGGTATTCCTTCGGATCTAATCCTGCATTTTCAAGCACTGATGGATGCACCATCCCCGCACCCATAACTTCAAGCCAGCGACCTTCTTTGCCTGGAGCCTCAAACCAAACATCAACTTCAACAGACGGCTCCGTAAACGGAAAGAAACTTGGGCGGAATCGCACTTGAGCTCCTTCAGAAAGATACTCTTTGAAAAACTGTTCGAGCGTTCCCTTTAGGTGCGCAAGGGTAATTCCCTTCCCAACAACGAGTCCTTCGTTCTGATAAAACTGAGCTTCGTGTGTAGCATCTGTTGCTTCGTTTCGGAAAACTTTCCCAGGAACAATAATGCGGTACGGAGGCTCTGTGCCCTCAGCAATTTTCTGCTCTATGTAGCGCACCTGTACTGGACTTGTCTGCGTACGTGGCACTCTCCTCGGGTCCTCCTTAGTCCAAAAGGTATCCTGCATGTCTCGTGCTGGGTGGTCTGCAGGAATGTTCAGTACATTGAAGTTGTAGTGCTCCTCCTCAAGCTCAGGACCGTATGCAACAGAAAATCCCATACGTCCGAAAATAGACGCAATGTCTCTAATTGCAACAGATATAGGATGCAGGCGGCCTGGAGGCATTCCCCTCAGTATACAGGGCTCTCGTGTAAAAAACAGGCATATTTGCTATACTTCAGAGAACTTTGCTATATGTCATTTGAGATACTTGCGTATCCGTTCATCTTTCTTGGTCTCTATTTTGAGGTGTTTATGCTCCTCACCTTTCTCTCGCCAGCGGCTAAGGAACGTCGGGCACGAGAAGCCACATTAGAGACACCTGAAGTTGCCATTATCGTTCCCTGCTGGAACGAGCAAGACACAATTGGAGGGACGGTAGACTCTTTGTTGGCACTAGATTATCCCGAAGACAAACTGCGTATCATTTTGGTTAATGACGGATCTATAGACAACACGAAGGCAGTGATGAATACATTCGCAACCATTCCGCAGATTACGGTGCTCCACAAAGAAAATGAAGGAAAACATACCGCTATCAATGCAGGCATAGCTCTTGCGCAAGATGCAGAATTTATTGGATGTCTGGACGCTGATTCATTCGTAGCACCAAACGCACTTAAGGAAATTATTCCTTGCTTTGCTGATCCTAAAGTTGCGGCAGCAACGCCAGCAATGTCTGTGCACCAGCCAAAGAATATTCTGGAACAGATGCAGAATACTGAATATATAATTGGAATTGCTCTGCGCCACACGCTTTCAGCCGTTAACGGCATTTACGTAACTCCTGGGCCATTCTCGTTTTACAGAAAGAGCGTAATTGATGAATTGGGAGGCTTCCGACATGCACACCAGGCAGAAGATATGGAAATGGCACTTCGTATGCAGCGTGCCGGGTATGAAATTGAAAACGCCCCGCGCGCGCGCGTATTCACCCGCGTTCCCCGCTCTGTTCCTAAACTTATAAAACAGCGTACGCGCTGGACCACTGGATTCCTGCGTAACGTAATGACTGACTACAGAGATCTAGTGGGTAATCCCCACTACGGCATCTTGGGTCTCATGGTTCTCCCTCTTGGATTTGTGGCTATCGTTGGCGGTGTCTTTCTATTC
>JAHJZL010000067.1 GCA_018826405.1 Patescibacteria group bacterium | reverse complement strand
TCCTTCGCATAACCAGTAATTTTTGCTGCCTGCTTCGACGAGATGTAAATCTTGTCTTCAATAGTTATCTCTTCCATGCTTGTATTATATATACATCTCGCCTCGTTTTACCAGTCTTATTAACATATGGTCAGAAAGCAAAAAACACTTCATAGAAGTGCCTCTGCTTCCTATCCTATTTCCTTAACGAGAAGCTCTTTGATGAGCGCGGGATTCCCAGCTCCCTTTGTGGCCTTCATACCCTGCCCTACAAGGTACTGGAGCGAGGCTTCCTTGCCCGCCTTATACTCAGCTACTACAGCTGAATTCTCTTTGACCACGGTGCGCACGGCATCACCAAGCGCAGCTTCATCGCTCACCTGAAGCAAGTTCTCCTGTTCAGCTATCTCCCTGGGAGATCCTCCCTTCTCAAGCATGACTAGCAAGACATCTTTCGCGCCTCTGGAAGAAAGATCTTTCTGTTCAATCATTTGCATTAGCTCAACGAAGGCCTCCTCGTCTAATCCGAGAAACTCTTCCTTCCCCGTCTTTGAGTACCATCCAGCGACATCAGAGATAAGATAGTTCGCAGCAAGCAAGAGTAGGGACTCGCTCGAGTTAGAAATTGTTATGACCTTGTCGAAAAATACTGCGCGAGCAACTGATGCAGAAAGCTGTGCTGCATCTGCATCTTTAAGTCCGAGCGCCGTATACCGTGCGCGCCGCTCCCAAGGCAACTCAGGCATACTAGAAGCAATTACTTCTGGAGAAAGGTCCGGAACTTCTGACAACAAAAGCTTTGGCAGATCAGGTTCAGGGAAATATCTGTAGTCTGCGCTCCCCTCCTTAGCTCTCTGAGAGAAAGTCTTCTGTCCCCCCTCGTCCCATCCTCTTGTCTCCTGTGTAAGTACTCCTCCCTCCTCGAGGACTTTAGACTGACGAGAAATTTCATACGCGATCGCTCGCTCAACTGATCTGAAAGAATTCAAATTTTTCACTTCAACCTTAGTACCAAAATTCTCATCCTTGGAAACTGAAATATTTGCCTCGACACGCATCTCTCCTTTTTCTAGATTTGCATGTGACGCTCCAAGTGTCCTCAACAAAAGTTGTAGCTCACGCGCAAATTTTCCTGCAGTCTCAGCATCATGAATAACTGGTTCAGTTACCAGCTCCATGAGCGGTACTCCAGCTCTATTAAAATCAACGAGACTTACTCCCTGTCCTCCGTCATGCGAAGATCTGGCCGTGTCTTCTTCCAAATGGATTCTTGTTATAGAAACTCCAGCGAGCTCTCCTCCAGCAATCAATGGATGTTCGTACTGACTGATCTGGTACCCCTTTGGTATGTCCGGATAGAAGTAAGACTTGCGATCGAACTCTGCAAAGTCTGCTAGCTTTCCCTTAATCGCTGTACCGACTCGAAGCACATGGCGGACAGCCTCCTTGTTTATCGTCGGCAAGGTCCCCGGGTGTGCCATACACACAGGGCATGTATTCGCATTAACTGCAGCGCCCTCAGGCGCATTCATACAGTCACAGAACATCTTGGTGCGGGTAGCGAGCTCCGCGTGGATCTCTAGACCAATTGTTGGACGATAGTCGCTCATCTCCCTGATGCTAGCACGTCACTTTTAGTACGCCAGTCTACTTTGAGACCTGAGATAGCTCCTGAGATAGGGTATCCGAGAAAGCCTTCAGCAATTCGTCGTCTGCCAAGGAAAGTGGCACTACCCTCTTCCCCACTGCCTCTGAGAGTGTCTTTTGTAGAGATTCTTTCTCCTTCTCGTCTAAAATATCAACCTTTGAAAGCACGACGAGCTCAGGCTTCTCTGCCAAAGCAGGGTCGTACGCAGCTAGCTCTTCTCGTATGGCCCTATAGGCTGAAATGGGGTCTTCTTGCTCAGCCGAGACGAGATGCACTAAGAAACCAGTACGTTCGATGTGCTTGAGGAAGCGAGAACCGAGACCTCGTCCCTCCGAGGCACCTTCAATAAGTCCTGGGATATCAGCAAGAATGTACCCATAAAAATCTCCCAAGTGTGGATCAAGTGTAGTAAACGGGTATGCACCAATCTTAGACTGGGCCCTAGTCAACGCGTTGAGCAATGAAGACTTCCCTGCATTTGGAAACCCAATCAAACCCGCGTCTGCGATGAGCTTTAGGGTGATATGGATATCCCCAGATTGCCCCGGCTTCCCTACCGTAAATTCAGTTGGGTTCTGGTTAGTAGCCCCTTTGAAGTGGGCATTTCCAAGCCCCCCGATTCCGCCCTTGAGTAGTAGTATTCGCTGACCTTCAGACAACACCTCGTATGGATCTGGGTTACCTGAGACATGCGCAACTGTTCCAACTGGGACCTTTATGATGATAGGCTCGCCATCCTTTCCGTGTCGGTTGTTCCCCTCGCCAGCGCCTCCGTTCTCAGCTCTAAAGGTTTTTACATACCTATAGGAGGAAAGCACTGCGAGATCTCTCACGCCTTCGATAAAGATATCTCCACCACGGCCCCCGTCTCCACCGGCAGGACCTCCCTTATCTTTACCTTTTAGATGAAGCCAGCGCACGACTCCAGGGCCGCCCTTTCCGGCGACTGCGAGTACGTTCATTTCATCAATAAATGCCATATAGCCACACCCTACCATATATAGGTCTGGCGCCTAATATTCCTCAATTGACGTAGTTACCCGTCGTAAGCGACACTACAACTACTATGCGTACGGTCGTAACAAAACTAGGCGGAGCAGTCCTCTCTGATGCGGCGGGTTTTGCTCGAGCACTAGAGTTAATTAAGAGCAACCCTTCGCGCAAGTATGTGGTTGTATCAGCACCTGGAAAAAGAGATCGCGCAGACACAAAAATTACAGACCTGCTTGAGTCTCTTTCAAACACATCTGAAAGAGAAGAGACGCTCTCCCACATTAAAGAGCGGTTCATTGGAATCGCTACAGGACTTTCTCTTCCTGATTCAGTTATGCAGGAAATTGAAAGAACGTGTATGGAGATTTCAGATCGTTTGGCAGAAGAAGTCTCAGAAAGAACTATTGAGTTCGCCATGAGCAGAGGAGAGTACCTCTCAGCATATATCCTAGCCGCTGCACTTGAGTGGCCCTGTATCGATGCTAGAGAAATTGTTCGCTTTACTCTTCAAGGAAAGTTTATTGAAAAGGTGCCTGAAATTACGTTGCCTGAGCGCGCAGTTATTCCTGGCTTCTATGGAGCAGACCCGCGAGGCACGGTGCGACTGCTTCCGCGTGACGGGTCTGACATAACCGGTGCATGTGTCGCGGCAATCGTACATGCAGATGTGTACGAGGTTGGGAAAGATGTTCCCGGTATCTTTCCTGCAAACCCAACTATCGTTGAAGGACCCCAGGAGCCTATACGAATTCTTACCTACGGACAGGCAGAGGAGATGACCTACCGAGGTGAATCTGTTCTCCATGACCAGGCAATTTCTCTCTTACGCGCTCCTAGGATTCCTGTGCGTATCTTTGGTGTTAGTGAGCCTGCAGGCTCACTCGATACCTATATAGTTCCGGACGACGACAGTAGCGCTCTCACAGGGAACGTTCTTATAGGCATTGGCGAGGAGAAGAACTTCACCATGTTTGAACTTGAGCGTGCGGGGATGAATACTTCTCGCCACTTCACCCTTAAACTTCTGACAGTCTTAAGCGAGTATGGTGTTGCGTATGATCACATAGCAACAGGAAAGAACGTTCTTTCCCTTGTAGTGCGCACGAAAGAGCTCGGCTCAAATACCGAGGAAATTGTTAAAGCAATTAAAAAAGCCTGCCGTGCACGCGTAACTGTTAAAAGTGATCTCGCAAGTATTTGTGTTGTTGGAAACCAACTCGGCTCACACCCTCACCTTGTTGGAGGACTCCTCCAGGCCCTGGAACCTCTTTCCACTAATCCAAAGATTTATTGGCACGAACAAAGCGGAACAGGTACGAGTCTTATCATAGGAGTCGCAGCAACTGCCCTGCCAGAGGCAGTGCGGTTGTTGTACGGCTATATGCAGTCTCTTAAGACTTCGTAACAATCTCCCATCCCTCAGGAAGAAGTGCTTCAGCCTTTTTGTATTTTAGTGTTTGTGTCTCTTCTCCCCTTTTGATTGTTACCTCGTCATTGCGTCCATATACCTGAGTGTTCACAATTGGTTTTTGCTCTGCCTGCTCATTTCCAGACTCTGAGGCGGCAACGAGCTTTGCGCGCGTCTTCTCTTCCTCTGCACGAATGCGTGCATCGTCCGCTGGTCTAATCCGTCCAATTGCCTCTGCTACAGATGCAGCAATTGAGTTCTGCATGTGCTGGAAGCGTGTAAGTCCCTCTTTACGGTATTCAATGAGTGGATCTCGCTGTCCGTATGCACGCAATGAAACAGAGCGGCGTAGGTAATCCATAGTCTCCAGGTGCTCAAGCCAGAAAGCGTCCGTAACTTGCAGCAGCAGTCTACGCATCAGCACTGCAAATACTTCAGCTCCAAACTCTTCCTTCTTAGCAGCAAATGCTTCTTCTGCTTCTTTGTTCCCAACGAGCATAGAGAATATAAGTGCTTCAATCTGCTCATCAGTTCCAAGCAGTGCCGTCTTACGCTCTTGGTATATTGAAAGGCGCTGAGTGTTAAGCACATCGTCATACGCAAGCACTTGCTTGCGAGAATCGAAGTTAAATCCTTCAATTCGCTTCTGGGCAGTCTCAAGTGCTTTAGTTATAAGCGAACTTTGGATTGGCTCGTCTTCTGGGATATTAAACGATCCCATAACCTTCTTAACCATGTCAGAAGCAAAGACACGCATAAGCTTGTCCTCAAGAGACACGTAGAAACGAGTCTCTCCAGGATCTCCCTGTCTACCAGAGCGCCCGCGAAGCTGATCATCAATACGGCGCGCTTCATGACGTTCAGTACCAATCACGGCCAACCCTCCAAGTGCACGCACCTCATCACGGTCTTCCTGCGTTGCTACAGCTCCTCCGAGCTTAATATCAACTCCACGTCCTGCGAGGTTTGTAGCGACAGTTACGCCTCCTTTACGCCCTGCCTGAGCGATGATCTCTCCTTCACGCTCATGGTTCTTTGCGTTGAGCACTTCGTGAGGAACTCCAGCCTTATGGAGGTAGTCACTAATCACTTCGTTGTCTTCAATTGACACCGTACCGATCAGAACTGGCTGTCCTTTCTCATTAATACTCTTCACGTGCGATGCAAGTGCTTTGTATTTACCGACTGCTGTTTGGAAGATTAGGTCGTCATAATCTTTACGAGCGATAGGGCGGTGCGTTGGTATACGTACAACCTCAAGTCCATACACCGTAAAGAACTCTTCCTCAGAAGAGATACCAGTTCCAGTCATACCTGCGACGGCCTCATACATGCGGAAATAGTTCTGGAAGGTTACCGAAGCATAGGTGCGGGTCTCCTTCTGAATAGACACGCCTTCCTTTGCTTCCATTGCCTGGTGCAATCCCTCGCTCCACCTGCGGCCTGGCTGCAAGCGCCCAGTAAACTCGTCCACAATAGTAACCTCACCGTCTTTTACGACGTACTCCTTGTCCTTGCTGAAGAGCGCTTTAGCACGCACTGCTGTATCAAGATGGTGTGCATACTTCATGCCGCCCTCTGAGTAGAGGTTATCAATACCCAAAGCCTGCTCTGCCTTTTGTATTCCCTCTTCAGTTATCTGAACTGCACGCTGCTTCTCGTCCACAATATAGTCCTCGTCTCTTGCAAAGGAATGGACAATGCCTGCAAAGCGTTCGTACAAGTTAGCGGCCTCTGCTGCGGGTCCGGAAATAATAAGCGGCGTACGGGCCTCATCAATAAGAATGGAGTCGATCTCATCTACAACAGCGTAGTGGTGTCCGCGCTGCACCATCTGTGACGCGTCGTAGGCAGTGTTGTCTCTCAAGTAATCAAATCCAAGTTCGTTGTTCGTAGCATAGGTAATGTCAGCTGCGTATGCTTCTTGTTTAGACGCAGGTCGCAAGAAATCATAGAAGACACGGAATGATCCTTCTTCGTCTCTAGCTTCGTCTTCGCTCGCCGGAACATGAGAAGGGTCATATAGATACGCTCCACCTGACGTAACAACTCCAACGGAAAGACCGAGGCAATCATATACCTGTCCCATCCATGCCGCATCACGACGCGCCAAGTAATCATTAACGGTAACTACGTGCACTCCCTTCCCGGACAGAGCGTAGAGCGTAACAGGCAATGTTGCTACAAGTGTCTTTCCTTCCCCAGTTCGCATCTCCGCAATCTTTCCTTTGCCGAGTACGAGACCTCCAATTAACTGGACGTCGTAATGACGTTCCTTTAGTGTTCGCCTCGAGGCTTCACGCACAAGTGCAAAAACCTCAGCAATATCTTTATCTGACTCTGGCTTTCCTTTGGCACGTTCCTTAACGGCCTGAATTCGCTGCCTAAGCTCAGGAATACTGAGCTTTTCGAACTCATCAGAAAAGGTATTGGCTAGAGCCACAACAGGCTGTGCAGCCTTTATAAAGGCCGCAGATTCATTCTTCGCGAATAGTTTGTCTAGTAGTTTTGGCATATAGAGAGAGTATGGGCACTATACCGTAAAAGCCTCCGTTGCGGGAGGCTTTTACGTAGTTCCGTGTGTGGGACTATTTGCGCTTAGCGCTCTTGCGCTTTGCTGCTTTTTTTGGAGCTGCCTTCTTAACTGTCTTCTTTGCTGCTCGCTTCTTTGGAGCTGCCTTCTTTACAGTCTTCTTTGCAACCTTCTTCTTTGCTACTTTCTTAACCGTCTTCTTAACTGTCTTCTTTGCTGCTCGCTTCTTTGGAGCTGCCTTCTTTACAGTCTTGCGGGCGGTCTTTTTCTTTGCTGCCATAGGTCTATGTTTTTGAATTTCTATGACTGGTATTGTCGACCCACCCAGTAAAAAACTTTTTGTATGAAAAAATTTCTTACTGATGTGCGCTACTGAATATTATTGCTCCTAGTAAGAGTTTTTTATTACAAAAAAATAAAATGTGTGGATAAGTTTTTAAAAAACTTTTACTAACTTTGTATTGGAAAGTGTCGCACCTCTCTTTCAATTTTAATTCCTGTCTCTTCGTATACTTTATTTGCAATTGCTGTAGCGAACAAATCAATCTCTTTTGCAGTTGCATTCTCACCTGCGACAAGTACGAGTGGTTGATTTCCAAAAAGAGAAACATTTCCTTCTGCAAACCCTTTAAGCCCAAGCACTCTGTCTAGAATGAAAGCGAGAGGAATTTTCACACCTCCCTCAACGGGAAAACTTGGTACGGCTCCATATCGTTTTGCGAGTTCTGCATGTTTCTCGCTAGGCACAATCGGATTCTTAAAGAAGGATCCCGCTGTTCCGCTGACTGCTAAGTCAGGAAACTTTTTGCTGCGTACAGTGCGCACTGCTTCTCCAATTGCAGCAGGACTAGACAAGTCCTCCCCTCGTTCCTT
>JAHJZL010000066.1 GCA_018826405.1 Patescibacteria group bacterium | reverse complement strand
CCAACTGAGCTATAGGTGGAATATGCCAATACTATAAGAGAAGTGCTTGGAATTCAACTATTCAACGCACCGTGCAATGTGCGCGGGCAAATGTGCGAAAAGCACATAGGGAGTTGTGTTGGCTTTCTCTGCCATAGACTGTATTGAATTTGGATCTTTCGCATTGTTGCTTATAACCGTAACTGCGTCTGCGCGTGCTACTCCTGTGCACTCAGTTACATCAACAGAAGCCATGTTCATGGAAATTCGTCCCGCAAGCGGACATTGAACTCCGCTAACAGAAACACTTCCTACGTTTGAAAAAGCACGGTCTAAGCCCTCTGCGTATCCAACAGGAATAGTTGCAAGTGTGCTTGTACGCTTTGTTCTAAATGTTGCACCGTATCCAACAGATTCTCCCTGTGGGAGTGTTCGCAAGGAGGTAATGCTTGTTTGCATAGAAAGGACCGGAAGCAAGGCAAGCTGGCTCTCTGGAGAGGTGTCATACCCAAATAGACCCATGCCAACACGCACGGTATTCATTGGGGCGTGCTCGCTAAATCGGGCACCTTTAGTTGCTGAAATGTGTGTGTAGGAAAGCGCAGGGAATGCAGCATACATTTTAGAGAGCGCCCGCTCCCATACTCCAAGCTGGGACAAGGAGAACTCCGTATCTTTGTTGTCTGCATCCGCTAAATGCGAACATACTCCTTCTACAACTAACCGCTTGTTTGTCTGCAAGATCTGGATACATTCATCAATATCCTCTTCCATAATGCCGTTTCGGTGCATGCCTGTATCAATTTTGATATGCAGAGCGGTACGCCTCTTCGCAATTCGTGCGAGCGTACGAACCTGTTCTATATCCGTAATAGCAAAAGAGACCTTTGAAAGGTGTGTGCGTGCAATATGCTCAGGACGTACAAAACCCATAACAACAATAGGTGAGCGAACGCCGCCTTCGCGGAGTTTTCTCGCTTCGTAGTGTGAGTCTACGCACATGAATGCAATATCTTCTGTATCAAGAAGTTCTCCAATGACACAAAGTCCGTGTCCGTATGCATTGCTCTTGAGCATGGGGGCAAGTAGGAGGTTCGGATATGCCTCACGGTATGTTCGTACATTCTGCAAAAGCCGGTCCCTTGATATTGAAATGCGTATAAGCGGCTCCGGTTTGTATATGAGAGCGTACACGGCGCTTGTGAGTCGTCTGGCAAGCCGTGAAAGAGTCATAGTACCGGGGGCGGGAGTCGAACCCGCACGGCATTTCTGCCAGGGGATTTTAAGTCCCCGCTGTCTACCATTCCATCACCCCGGCAAGGTGATTCGCACAGGAGGCCTGAGTGGGAATCGAACCCACGCATAACGGTTTTGCAGACCGTCGTGTTACCACTTCACCATCAGGCCAATATACGGATAATACCGTGGAGAGAGCTCTGAGGCTACACGTCCTGTGAGATATCGTCTAGGTGCTGGCGACTCTTTTCTCCTTGATCAATTTCAAAGCGAATGAAGGGAAGACGTGAGAATCTTGTTGTCTTCTTAAGTTCGTTACGGAAAATATCCTTGTGTCGCATAAGGAAGCTAATAGCATGTCCCTCTTCAGCATCTGGGAACACAGACACAAAGATAGTTGCGTTCTTGCGGTCCTTGGAGAAGTTAGCTCGGGTAGGAGTTATGAGGGTATCGCGTCCAGCCTCGCGAGAAATATAGCGCCCTGCGCTTTCCAAAAGTATTGATACTGCTCTCTCGTCTCGTGCGCTCATACTTACTTAGTTTCGGTCATCTTAAATGCGATGAGTGTGTCTCCTCCTGCGGCTTCATACTTTCCTTCAACTTGCATACCAAACTCTCCTTCCATCTTTATTTCAGAAACATCTGCACGTGCAACCTGGAGGTTTACGAGTTTTGCATTGCCTACATGTATTCCTCGACGGTCTATCTTAACCATGTTGCCAACAGAAAGTACTCCAGAGATCCAGCGACCTCCGAGCACCTGCTTGTTGCCTGATGTATTAAATGCCTTAAGTACTTTTGCCTCTCCAAGAATCTCTTCAACAACAACGCGGGGCGCGCGAGCAGCAACGAGGCGCTCTACGTGCTCCTTAAGTTCATAGATAATTGAGAAGGTGCCGATCTCAATACCCGTTCGCTCTGCAAAGTCTCTAGCAGAGTTGTCTGTGCCAACGTTAAAGGCAATAACGGTGCCTCCTGAAGCCTGCGCAACCTTCATATCGTTCTCAGATACAGCACCAATGCCTTCTTGGATAATGCGGATAACAACTCGTTCGTGTGTAATCTTTGCGAGTTCATGTTTAATCGCAAGTGCACTTCCGGTTACGTCAGTCTTAACAATAAGCGCAAGTACAACAACACCATTCTCCGTTGCTTCGTTCTGTGCGCGGATAGGTGCTTTGCCAGTTTCTGCAGCAAGTGCCTCGGCCTCTTTCTTGCTCTTTGTAACTGAGAAGGGAGTTCCTGCAGGAGGAAGCTCGCTCCATCCTGAGATGCGGATTGGCTGTGAAGGAGTTGCGGGGTCTATACGAGCTCCCGTAAAGTCCTCAATAAAGCGAACAGGAGCAATTGCGTTTCCGGCTACAGCAAAAGACCCGGTGCTCATAGAGCCGTCCTTAACAATAAGAGTTGCAGACATACCGCGCTTCGGGTCTTGTGAAGACTCAAGAACGTATCCTGTTGCAAGTCCTGAGGGATCAGCAGAAAGCTCTGCAAGATCTGCAGTAAGGAGCACAAGATCGAGTAGCTCAGGCACACCCTCTCCAGATTTTGATGACACTCCTGTAAAGGAGACAGAACCTCCAAGTCCCTCCAGGTAGATTCCATGCTCAAGTGCTGATACCTTTGCTTTCTCAACATCTGCCCCTGATTTGTCTATCTTTGTGAAGGCAACAACAAAGGGAGTTCCAGCTTCTGTAATTGCTTCAAATGCTTCAAGGGTCTGTGGTTTTACACCTTCCTCAGCAGCAATAACGAGAATAGCTATATCAGCAGCCTGTGCGCCTCGTGCGCGGAGTG
>JAHJZL010000007.1 GCA_018826405.1 Patescibacteria group bacterium | reverse complement strand
GTCTTCATCTCGCCAATGGTCCCTGGAACTGGCAAATACGAAACCATAACAAACGCTACGTTGTCTGGCTGCTTAACTTTAAGCACGCGCGCAGCCTCAATGAAAAGCGCGTTCTGGAAGTCTCCAATAGTTCCTCCAATCTCTATAACTGAAATGCGGCTTCCGTTGTGAGATGCAGCTGCCTGAATGCGCTCCATAATCTCGTCACGCACATGAGGAATAGCTTCAACAAAGTGTCCGCCGTAGCCAAGTGCGCGCTCGCGATTAATAACGGACTGATACACCATGCCGCTCGTCATGTAATCCTCAGGCCCTAGATCTCTGTTAAGGAATCTCTCATAGTTCCCCATGTCCTGATCTGTCTCAAGACCTGAATCAAGCACGAACACTTCTCCGTGTTCTGTTGGGTTCATAGTACCCGCATCAACGTTTAGATACGGATCAACCTTAACCAAATTAACTCCATACCCACGCTGCTGCAGGATAAGACCCATTGAGGAAGTAGCGACTCCCTTCCCGACGCCTGACATTACGCCCCCGAGTACAAATATGTATTTGTGTCCGTCTAGTGCCATGAACCTACACTCGCAGATATCTACGCACTGCGAGCCATGAGGCGAGCGCTCCTAACAAAACTCCTGATCCCATAATGATGCTGAACACGAGTCCAAAGTTAGACAAGTAGTATGTGAAGAGATTAAATCCTCCAAGCCATACAGAGAGTGCCTTGCCTGCGTACCACGTTGCGGGATAGAAGATAGCGAGCGCAATGAGCGCTGCTATAAGCCCTGAGAGAACTCCTGCCACAATGAATGGCCCACGAATGTATCCGTTACTCGCACCAACAAGACGCATAACAGCGATCTCGTCACGAGAGGTGTAGATTGCGAGACGAATAGTTGCAAGGGCGATAACCGTAGACGCTATAGCAAACAGGATCACAATAACGAGTCCTGCACGTTCTGTTGCATTAATGGCAGAGGTAAGACGCTCAATAACAGTCTTGTTCTGGTAGTAGTTAATGCTGTCTATAATCGGACCCTCTGCTGGAGAAATGGTTGGGTCCTTTGAAAGAAACTCAACAATACCTTCGTACTGAGAAGGATTCTGCGCCTTAATCGCGAGAGATGCTCCGAGAGGATTATCCGCAAGCTCATCAAGTGCCTGGAGCGTTAGTTCATCGTCCTCATGACGAGCACGAAACTCCTCAAGACGCTGCTCACGAGATGAGTACGTTACGCTCGCAACCTCAGGAAGTCCCTCAAGTTTGCGCTGTATCCCCACAATATCTCGCTCCTGTGCATCAGTTACGAAATACACGTTCACATCAACCTTGTCCTGAAGAGTTGTAAGTGTGCTTCCCAAAATTGCAGAAAGGAAGATCAAAGATCCGATGATCATCAGTGTTACTGACATCACGAGCACAGTTGCAAAGGTCACGGCACCACTACGTACAAAATTCTTTGCCCCGCTCGTAAATATTCTTTTAATCATCATCCACATATAGAAAATATATTAGAGGACGTACTGTCCCTGTTGATCGTCACGCACAACGCGTCCCCGATCCATAGTAATAACGCGTCTTCCCATCGAATCAACCACTCCCTTGTTATGCGTCGTAATAAGCACCGTCGTGCCAAGCTCATTAATCTTCTTCAAGATATCCATAATCTCGTACGTGTTTACGGGATCTAGGTTTCCTGTTGGCTCGTCTGCAACAATCACATCTGGCTGATTGATAATTGCGCGACCAATAGCAACACGCTGCTGCTCTCCTCCTGAAAGCTGGCTTGGGAAGTGGTGTGCCTTAGTTCCAAGATCTACAAGATCAAGAATGTGCGGCACATCAAGTTCAATCTCGTCCTGAGGACGTCCTGCAGCCTCCATTGCAAAAGCAATGTTCTCGTATGCTGTCTTGTTTGGAATAAGACGGAAGTCCTGGAAGACCATGCCGATCTTGCGGCGGTAGTGATGCAGCTGACTCTTTGGAAGTGCGTGCACGTCAGTGGACTCAAAATAGACTGTTCCGTCTGTCGGACGGTCCTCTGCGAGTAACATTTTAAGAAGTGTTGTCTTCCCTGCTCCTGAGTGTCCTACGACAGAAACAAATTCCTTTGGTGCGATAGAAATAGTGACGTCCTCAAGTCCAGGAGTGCCGTCGTGGTGGATTTTTGTAACCTTATCGAAATAGATCATATAACAGTGAGCATTATACCTCAGCCTCGGCAGACGCGTCTATAAAGCTATCCAGGTTTCCTGAAAGTACACCCTCTGGATCATAAGATTCGTGTCCTGATTCGTGATCCTTTACGAGTTTATACGGGTGTAGGACATACGAGCGCATTTGGCTCCCCCATTCGTTGGCTGTTGTGGCCGCTACAGAGCGCCCCTTGGCTTCGCTAAGCCGTTTAGCCTCTTCAATAGCAAAGAGCTTCGCCTTAACTAACTCCATTGCCTTCTCGCGGTTAGCAAGCTGAGAGCGCTCAGAGGAAACGTGTGCGGACACACCTGAAGGTGTGTGCACAATACGCACTGCAGTCTCTCGCTTGTTCACGTTCTGTCCGCCAGCACCTCCCGCACGCGCAAATTGAATATCTAGATCGTCTGGGCGAAGTTCAATAACTTCATTTCCAGAAAGCTTTGGGAGTACTTCAACGAGCGCAAAGGAAGTCTGTCGCTTTGCATTTGAGTTAAAGGGCGAGATGCGTACGAGGCGATGCACGCCCGCCTCTCTCTTAAGTCTTCCGTATACTCCTTTACCGTTTATTTGAAGCAAGATGTTTCGAAACCCGCCTTGAGTGTTTTCATTCGCATGGAGCTCTGACACTCCCCACCCTTGAGAGCCTGCATACCCCTCATACATGCGGCGCAACATGCGCGCAAAATCTTCAGCGTCATCCCCTCCAGCACCCGCAAGTATTGCGAGTGTTGCAGGACCCCCATCATGACTGTCTCCGGTCCCACCTTCTTTAAGGCTCTGATACTCAGCAATATATCTCTGTGCTTCTGCAGGATCTTTCCAGAAATCAGGCGAGGCCATCATGGCCTCGAGTTCGGAAATACGCTCTTCGTTCATGTCTCTGAGTATACCAGGGACAACTTTTTCTGAGCCACCGTCCGGGATTGAACCGGAGACCTTTTCGTTACGAGTGAAATGCTCTACCAACTGAGCTACGGTGGCGAATGAAGATCAGAATAACGGGAAAATACTTGCGTATCAAGCAGAGGGACGCTTCCAAAAGGTGAATGCAGCGATAGCTCCAAGCACTGCACCAAAGAGATTCACACACAAATCAACTGCAGTGTTGTAGTACCCTCCTACATCAGTATCCGAAACCGTTAGCTTTGCAATAAACTCAACAATTTCATTCAGCGCACCTAGCCCAATAGATCCGAGTACAGCAAAGACAAAAATACCAAACCAGTGAAACTTCGTATCACGTACTAAGAAGAAATACATAAGGAGTGCTCCTACGAACGATCCATACGTGTGCACAATCTGATCATACTTAATAAACGTAAGTCCCGTAGGGTTCTCAATTAAAAGAGGCACGTAGCTGTACAAAACATCTCCATCAATCTGTACGGCAGCTCCGAGCAGATGCAAGACTCCAAGGAAAGACAACATCCATAGAAGCCAGACAGGAACACACTCGTGTGTGAGTAGACATCCACCAAGCAAAACAAGAAATACAATACCTGCTATATATCCAAGGAACTCTGTGTTCCCTATTGCGGAGAAGTACACTCCTGCAGCAATCGTATAGCTGATAGTTATTCCAAACACCAGCATGCGTGCTGGTGTGAGATTCCCAAGAATGGTGCGTATATTCATGCTGTTCTGGAGCCGATGCCCGGGATTGAACCGGGGACCTCATCCTTACCATGGATGCGCTCTACCGACTGAGCTACATCGGCCTTAGTTCCTCAGGGAACTTCTGCAGAGTACGGTATTTTGGGCATGTTTTCAATCCCGAGAAGTGCATCCCATATCCACTCTAAAGAGTTATACTTCCTGAATCCTTATTGATAACTTCTATTCGTATGTGTGGAATTGTTGGCTATGTAGGTAAGAAAAATGCAGCTCCCTTCCTTCTAGAGGGACTCTCTGCCCTCGAGTATCGCGGGTATGATTCAGCAGGCATGTACGTCTCAGGAGCAGGCGCACTTAAACGAGCCGGAAAAGTAGCAGAGCTCATTGCCTGTGTGCCAGATGATTTTGAGGGAAAGAGTGGCATTGCACACACTCGCTGGGCAACACACGGAGCGCCAACAGAATTAAATGCACACCCGCATACAGATGCCTCAAAGACTGTATGGCTCGTGCATAACGGAATTATTGAGAACCATTCAGAGATCCGCAAAGACCTTGAAGCCAAAGGAGTTGTGTTTGCTTCTCAAACAGACTCGGAGGCACTCGCACAGCTCATAGGACACCTCTATACAGAAGACATGCTTCTAGAAGACGCCGTGCGCGCGGCACTCGCACAAGTACAGGGCACCTATGGTGTTGCTGTTGCAAGCACACGTGAGCCAGAGAAAGTTGTTGTTGCACGTATGGGAAGCCCGCTCATGCTTGGTGTTGGCGAGGACGGAATATACGTTGCGTCTGACGCAACTCCTATCCTTCCCTACACACGCAAGGCCGTATACCTCGACGACGGAGAGATGGCGATCATCACAGATCAAGGATACGTCATTACTGATGCTGACGAGGCTCACGTAGACAAGCCAGTTACTTCCCTTGAGTGGAGTGCAGAAGCTGCTCAGAAAAAGGGGTACGAGCACTTTATGTTGAAGGAGATTATGGAAGTTGGCGAAGTTATTGAAAACACGCTGCGTGGCAGACTTGATACAGCCAACGCAACTGCAATCCTCGGAGGATTCCAAGACACAGACATTCACGGGTACCTCAAGCATGCAAAACGCATCATCATAACGGGATGCGGCAGTGCGTACTACGCAGGACTCATCGGCAAAACCATGATTGAAGAGCTCGCAGGAATTCCTGTTGAAGTTGAGATTGCCTCAGAGCTTCGCTATCGCCGCCCAACAGCAGACCCCAAAGACACTGTCCTAATCGCAGTCTCTCAGTCTGGAGAGACAGCTGACACACTTGAAGCCATTCGAGCCGCAAAGCGCCAGGGCATACTTACCCTTGGCATTGTGAACGTTGTAGGCAGCACCGTTGCCAGAGAGACAGACGCGGGAGTATATAACCACGCAGGCCCTGAAATTGGCGTTGCCTCAACAAAGGCATTCATCTCTCAAGTACTAGTGTTTGCACTTGTTGCACTACACCTTGCGCGTGAACGAGGACTCTCAAAGCAAGAAGGATCTGACTTTATAAAAGAGCTTGAGACTCTTCCTGAAAAGGCACGTGCAATACTCACTCGCACGAAGGCAATAGAAGCAGTTGCAAAGAAATATGCACACACTCGCGACTTCCTTTATCTCGGCCGCAAGTTCCAGTGCCCTATTGCCTTTGAAGGCGCACTTAAACTTAAAGAAATCTCCTATATTCATGCAGAGGGATACGGAGCAGGAGAAATGAAGCACGGTCCCCTTGCGCTCATTGATACAGACTTCCCGAGCCTTGTGCTTGCCCCAAGAGACTCAATGTACGAAAAGACTGCCTCTAATATTGAGGAGATCCGGGCTCGGTCAGGAAAAGTTATTGCGCTGACTACAGACGGAAACGACGACATCACGCGTCTTGCAGACGATGTACTGTATGTTCCAGAAACGCATGAAGCCTTGCTTCCTGTACTTACAACGATTCCTTTGCAGCTCTTTGCCTACTACATAGCAAAAGAGCGTGACTGCCCAATAGACAAGCCACGCAATCTTGCAAAATCTGTAACGGTTGAATAACTAGCCTCTGCTCTTCAAAAGCTTGATAATCTCATCTAGCTTTTCTATCTCAATACGAGAGAGATCTTCCTGAAGTTTCTCAATCTCTACCTTCGCAACAATATTCGTCTGGTAGTCATCAAGCGCTTGCTGGTGATCACGTTCTGCTGCACGCTTCTGACTCATCATAATGATGGGAGCTGCATATGCTGCTTGCGTTGAGAACAAAAGGTTCAAGAGAATAAACGGATACGGATCCCATTGCTGAACGAATCCAATAATATTTGCCGAAACCCAGAACAAAATTATAAAAGTCTGGATAATAATGAACGGCCAAGATCCCATGCTACTTGCGATGGTATCGGCTAATCTTTGACCGAAAGAACGATTCTCTTTAACTCTCTGATGCCAGGTTGGCAGGCGCTTGTGATTCATTCCTAAACGATAGCACCTTCGCGCCCCTATTTTGAATCTATTCCTCATGCTTCCTTTGGGTAGCATGAGGTACTGTCTCTATATGAATCTCTCACTAGCACTGCTTAATTTGCAGTCT